>JALZVB010000321.1 GCA_023300835.1 Saprospiraceae bacterium
AAGGAAACAAGCCCTGCACCCGAAGCTTATCAACATATAGAATTAAGATTGGTTGATAAAATGAATCCTAGGAGAATAGAGGCCTCTTTTGAAGACGCTTATGGTCTATCATTAGTTTGCCAATTACCTGATAAGAATAATACTTATGTTTTTGAATTTGATTTAAATAAAATTAATGCATCCTCGGTCGTTCAACTTATGAGTAGGGAGGTAGGTGTGATAACGGCATACCCGTCACAGGGTTGTACAATAAATTAATAACTAATAAATTAAAACAACTATGTTTAAAAACAAGCTATATATAGCTATGATTTTATTGATGTCTACGTTCTGTTATGGACAGATGAATAAAATCGAATTTGTAGAATACACATTAGACAATGGGCTACATGTAATACTCCATCAAGATGCATCAACGCCTATTGCAGCCGTATCTGTGATGTATCATGTAGGTTCTAAAAATGAGAACCCAGATAAAACTGGATTTGCACATTTTTTTGAGCACCTATTGTTTGAAGGATCAGAAAACATTAAGAGGGGAGAGTTTGATGAATATGTAGAAAGCGCAGGAGGAACATTAAATGCCAACACAACTTATGATAGAACATTCTATTATGAAATCCTTCCTTCTAATCAACTAGAGCTCGGTCTGTGGTTAGAGTCTGAAAGGATGCTACATGCCAAAGTGAATATTGATGGTGTAGAAACGCAGAGACAAGTTGTTAAGGAAGAAAGAAGGCAGCGTATCGATAATCAACCTTATGGATCATTAGTACAAGAATCAATGAGTAGAGCTTATTCTGTACATCCTTACAAATGGCCAGTAATAGGATATATGGAGCACCTTAATGCTGCCGAAGAAGCTGATTACAAACAGTTTTACCGTGACTTTTATGTGCCTAACAATGCTGTACTCAGTATTGGTGGAGATATAGATATTGAGCAAACTAAAATATGGATTGATAAATACTATGGATCTATACCTAGATCTGCTAAGCCTATCTATCGTCCTTCTATTGTAGAGCCGCCTTTGAAAGGAGAGATAAGAGATACTATCTATGATAATATTCAGTTGCCTGCTGTTGTTCATACATATAGAATACCAGCTCAAGGAACACCTGATTATTATGCGGTGTCTATGTTGTCAACTTTATTGTCTAATGGGCAATCTTCAAGACTTAACAAAGCACTAGTGGATGACCAACAGATAGCTATGATGGTAGGTGCATTTCCATTTGATCTTGAAGATCCTGGTGTAACTTTAGCTTTTGCCATATGTGCTGCAGGAGTAGCTGTTGATGATGTTGAAAATTCAATGGATGCTGAGTTCAATAGAGCAATGGAAGAACTTATGTCTGACGAAGAATTTCAAAAATTAAAAAATCAAATTGAGAATACTTTTGTCAGTGCCAACTCTAGAGTTGTAGGCGTTGCAGAGAGTCTTGCTAATTATCATATGTACTTAGGAAGTGCAGATTTAATTAACAGTGAAATAGATAGGTATCTAGCAGTTACCAAAGAAGATATTCAAGCTGCTGCAAAAAAGTATTTCCATAAAGACAATAGGGTATCACTACATTATCTTCCTCACCCTAATGTACAACCTTAATTGAACCCCTCAACTAGAAAGTAAAATATGAAAAATACAATATATCTTATTACGCTACTGTCATTGTTACTTGTCAATTGCTCTCCTAAAACAGCTGAAATAATTGCACCTGTTTTAGCTGAGAATACGCAAGAATGGAGATCATCAGTACCAAGTCCATCTGCACCTAGAGCTGTCAAGATGGGAGAATACAACGTCTTTGATATGGCTAATGGCCTCAAAGTAATAGTCGTTGAAAATCACAAGTTACCACGGGTATCATATCAATTGTCACTCAATCACCTTGCACTTATGGAAGGAGATCAAGCAGGCTATGTTTCTATGGCTGGAGACCTATTAGGTACGGGTACAAAAACGAAATCTAAGTATGACATAGATAAGTCAATTGACTTTATTGGGGCTTCATTTAATACAAGTTCTAACGGAATGTTTGCCAGTACACTTACTAAGCATCAAGACAAACTATTAGAAATTGTCTCTGATGTACTGTACAATCCATCATTCTCAAAGGATGAGTTTGATAAGTTAGTAAAACAAGGTCTCTCTGGATTACAAGCTGATGAGGCGGACCCTAATAGTATAGCAAGTAACATTGCACTTAGAGCTAACTACGGTCTTAACCATCCATATGGTGAAGTTCTTACACAGAACTCATTGAATGCAATTACACTTGACAAATGTAAAGAATACTATAATACTTACTTCAAGCCGAATAATGCCTATCTCACAATTGTTGGTGATATTACATTAGCAGAGGCTAAAGAGAAAGTTGAATTGTATTTTGGAGAGTGGAAAAAAGGACAAGTTCCGCAACATAATTATGAAGCTGTCGCTGCGCCGAATGAGACTAAAGTCTCTTTCGGAAACAAAGATGCTGCCGTACAATCTGTAGTAAATATAACATATCCTGTTGACTTAAAACCTGGCTCGGATGATGAGTTATCTGCTTCAGTAATGAACGCAATATTAGGTGGAGGTGTATTTTTAGGTCGTCTTATGCAAAACCTGAGAGAGGACAAAGCATTTACCTATGGTGCAAGATCGAGTATAAGATCTGATGTTATGGTAGGTAGTTTTAGAGCAGGGGCAAGTGTAAGAAATGAAGTAACAGATAGCTCTGTAGTTGAACTCTTATATGAGATGAATAGAATAGCTTCTGAGCCTATATCTACTGAAGATCTAAGACTTGCTAAAAATTCGCTGGCAGGTTCTTTTGCAAGATCGCTTGAGTCTCCACAGACATTAGCAAGATATGCTAAGAATATTGTGAAGTTTAACTTACCTCAAGATCACTACACTAACTATCTTGATAGATTAGAAAAAGTAACAGTCGATGATGTTTTAAGAGTTTCTAAAAAGTATATTACGACTAACAATGCAAACATTGTAGTTGTGGGAGACAAAAGTGAGATAGCTGAGAAATTATTACAGTTTGATACAGATGGAGTTATCGATTACTATGATGCTTTTGGAAATATTTTAGAAATATCAGATGAAGAGATCAGTGATGATATTACGCCAAAAAGTATCGTAAGAGAATACTTGACTGCGATAGGTGGACAAAATAAAATTGCTGCAGTTAAGACGCTATCCACAACTTATACAATGGAAGTTATGGGTATGAATATGGAAATCAGTACACAGCAAAGTAAGCCTAACTTGTTTGCCTTGAGAGTTGGGACAGCAGATATGGCTTTTCAAGAACAAAAATATGACGGTACAAAAGTGTTATCTTCCAATACTGGAGGATCAGAAACGGTTACATCTGGTCCTGTATATGATGAGGTTGTTGCTATGTCTGGCATGTTTCAAGAACTTGATTATACTACAGACGAATATTCTCTAACACTAGGAGGTAGAGATAAAGTTGATGGTACAGATGTATTTAAAATATCAGTTATCAACAGTAACGGAAAAAAATTCATTGAGTATTATGCTGAAGGTTCTAAGCTTCTGTTGCGTAGAATAAGTACAGCAAAAGGTATGGCAGGAGAAGTAACAATTACTCAAGATTTTGAAGATTATGAAATGACTGATGGTATTCTTTTTCCTACTAAATTGACTACATCAGGGGCTATGCCAGTTCCTATGATAATGGATTTAAAAGAAATTAAAGTGAATCAACCTATTGATGATTCAGTTTTTGAAATAAAATAGTACCCCATTATATCGTTAGAAGAAGCCTTGAGTTGAACAATTCAAGGCTTCTTTTATTTACCTACCTATAGATTGAATATATGTTAAATACATCGTTTAACCATTTGCAATTGCAGTTTAAAAATCCTAGTGGTACATCTAGAGGTGTATTGAGAACTAAGGATAGTTGGATAATTGAATTGACTGATTTAGAGACATCTTTTATAGGAATAGGGGAATGTTCAATAATTGATGGTCTCAGTATTGATGATCGGTCTATGATAGAAAATAGGATCATTCGAGTAAACACATTATTCAATAGCGATACATCATTTGAGGAGGTAATCAAACATACACATGATTTTCCAGCGGTAAGATTTGCTTTTGAAATGGCTTTATTGAATATAAGAAACTCAAAAGAGAATGTTTATTATGATTGTGATTTTATTAATGGAACTGGAATCCCTATTAATGGGCTGGTTTGGATGGGAGCTAGAGAATTTATGTTTGATCAGATCAAAGAAAAGTTAGATCTAGGATTTGATTGCATTAAATTGAAAATAGCTGCTATTGACTTTGAAGAAGAATTATCAATGATAGAATATATTAGGAGACAGTTCAGTAGTGATCTTATTGAGTTAAGAGTGGATGCTAATGGAGGTATCCTTCCAGTCGAAGCATTAGAGAAACTTAAGCTTCTTTCTGAATATGACATTCATTCTATAGAGCAGCCAATTGAAGTAGAACAATGGGATGATATGGCAGCGTTATGTCTAGCTTCTCCTATTGATATTGCCTTGGACGAAGAACTCATAAGATTAACTTCAGAAGAGAATCGTATAGCTTGTCTGTCTCATATTAAACCACAGTATATCATATTGAAACCTAGTTTATTAGGTGGGTTTGCGGAATCTGAAAATTGG
Source organism: Saprospiraceae bacterium (assembly GCA_023300835.1). Lineage (GTDB taxonomy): Bacteria > Bacteroidota > Bacteroidia > Chitinophagales > Saprospiraceae > RFSX01. The sequence goes on from JALZVB010000321.1 coordinate 4,669, forward strand.
ATTTCTATCGCAGATAATTTAGGTATAGATTATTGGGCAACCTCAGCGTTGGAGTCTAATATTGGTCTTAATGCTATTGCCCAATGGACTTCGCGTTTAGGATTAGAGAATCATCAAGGATTGGGAACTGGTGGATTATACACCAATAACATAGCTCCTTTTATGAAAGTAGAAAATGGATTTTTATACTTTAATCAAACTGTATAGTTGTGGCATTATTGATAGAAGGTGAAGTAATTGATTTTGAAAATATAAGTTACTTAGAAAAGTATGTGCAAGGGAATAGTTATATTAAAGATATTCTAGATTTCCTTAAAGATTGGTATGGTTCATATAATTATATTGAAGTTCAAACTTCGGGATCAACAGGTATGCCGAAAACTATCAGGCATACGAAGATAGCTATGATCGAAAGTGCAAAACTTACGGCGTTTTTTTTTGGTTTTAGAGTAGGTGATCTTGCCGTTCTGTCATTACCTGCCAAGTTTATTGCTGGTAAAATGATGTTAGTAAGATCTATAGTCTCAGGTCTTGACTTGGTTATTGTTAAACCAAGTCTTAATCCATTGGAATATGATTTAGGAAAACCTATTGATTTTATTCCTTTGACTCCGACACAGCTAGAGCTAACTATTGATGTAAATCGTAATAGACTTAACAATGTAAAAACTATACTTTTAGGAGGCGCCCCCGTTAGTCATAAGCTAACTGGAAAGATTCAGCAGCTTGAAACTAAAGTCTTTTTAGGCTATGGCATGACAGAAACTATAACACATGTAGCTGCTAAACTTCTTAACCATGAGAAATGTTCAAATGAAAGCTTTAAGGCATTGCCTGGCATCAATTTCTCTATAGATGAGTCTGGATGTTTAGTGATTGACGCAAAACATCTTCCAGAAAGAGTTATAACTAATGATCAAGTTAAATTATATGATCAAAATTCTTTTGACTGGTTAGGTAGAAAAGATAATGTTATAAATTCAGGAGGTATTAAGCTGTTTCCTGAATTGATTGAGAAAAAAATAAGGCACCTAATTGATAAAAGATACTTTATGGGTCCATTAGATGATCTAGAGTACCATCAGAGGCCAATATTGATTATTGAGGGGACTGAGAATGAACAATCAATTTCTCTTAAGAAATTGAAACCCTTTCTGAATAAATATGAGTTCCCTAGTGAAATTCATTATATAAAGAAGTTTATATTAACCTCAAATGGTAAGCTAAACAGAAAAGCCACCATCCAACAAATACACAAAACAAATTGATACTTTTGATGTTTTGTTATTAGAAAATATTGATGTGAAATTACATCTAGACAAACCATGGGTAGTTTACGCTTATCCGGATCAAAAAGGCTATACAATAGGGATGGGAGAGCTGTTTGAGAAAACTGACTTTTCTGATATAGAAGAATATGACTTTGTATTCTCTCCCTTTGATAAATCAAATCTTTCTAGCTATACTTTTAAATTTAGTAAAATATATAAAAACAAGGTCTTCTCGATAGATTCTTTCAATCAGTTAGATTCAACTAATACAAATACAAGCTTTGAGCAGTATGAGTATGGTTTTCAGAAGATCAAACAAAACATTGATTCTGGTAATATATCTAAAGTAGTATTGTCAAGGACAAAAGATGAAAATTTAGGAGGGATAGATTTGTATGCTTCATATCTAGAGTCAATGTCGAAGTATCCTGATGCGCTTAACTACATAATAAATATTCCCAATACGGGAACATGGATGGGAGCAACTCCAGAGATATTATTGTCTAAAAAGGAGACGTTGTATTCTACAGTGGCATTAGCTGGAACAAAGAAAAAGGAACTTTATCATAAACCATGGGGAGAAAAAGAATCGTTGGAGCATAGTTTAATTAGATCGGAAGAG
>JALZVB010000322.1 GCA_023300835.1 Saprospiraceae bacterium
TCAATGAGTTCTATTGTACTTGAAGATGGCGCATTGTCCATAGATGGTAAGACGACCAACTATGCTAATATTGTTGAGGAAGTAGACAAGTATTCCAATAGGTTCCTATCAGACAACTCACTTCCAGAAGATGGCCTCTTTGGTTTTTCGGCTTTTGACAGTGTACAATACTATGAAGACATAAAAGGCGTTAAACCCATCTCCGATTCTGTAGCACCAACAATCAGATATGACTTCTTTCGGTATGTTGTCATCTTTGATCATTTCAGAAACACCTTACAGATCAAGGAACATTGTCCTATCGGCGAAGCGTCTGAGATAGAAGGCATTAAGAACTTGGTCCTTATGCAAGACCATCAGACTTATGCTTTCAGTTTAAAGGAGACAGAAAACACAAATATAACCAATAAGAACTTTAAGGAAATGGTTACGCAAGCCAAGGAACATTGCCAGAGAGGAGATGTTTTTCAGATGGTCCTTTCTAGGCAATATAGTCAAGCATTCAAAGGAGACGAACTGAATGTATATCGGGCATTACGATCTATAAACCCAAGTCCATATTTGTTTTACTTTGATTATGGATCGTATAGAATTTTTGGTTCTTCTCCTGAGGCACAACTTAAAGTAAACGAAGGCATAGCAGAAATCCATCCTATCGCAGGAACGTTCAGACGAACAGGAGATGCAACACAAGATGCCTTACTGGCCGAAGAACTACTGGCTGACCCTAAAGAAAGTGCTGAACATGTTATGTTGGTAGATCTCGCCAGAAATGATTTAAGTAGAAACTGTAATCAAGTAGAGGTGACACATTTCAAAGAGGTACAATACTTCAGTCATGTCATACATTTGGTATCTAAGGTGGAAGGAAAAATTAAAACAGACTGCTCTCCATATCAGATATTTGCAGATACTTTTCCAGCAGGTACATTAAGTGGCGCACCTAAGTATAGGGCATTACAATTAATAGATAAGTACGAAGTAAGTAAACGGGGTTTCTATGGTGGAGGAATAGGAATGATAGGTTTCAACGGTAGTCTGAATCATGCGATAATAATCAGATCATTTGTGAGTCATAACAATGTATTGTACTATCAAGCTGGTGCAGGAATCGTAATATCTTCAGATGAAGAAAAGGAACTACAAGAAGTCAATAACAAATTGGCGGCATTAAAGAAAGCATTGACAATGGCAGAAAAAGTATAACATGAAAAAAGTAATAATCATAGATAACTACGACTCGTTCGTGTATAACCTTGTACATGCGGTTGAGGAAATATTAGACCAGGATATCACCATTAAGAAGAGTGATAAGATAACGCTGGATGAGATAGAAAACTACGATTACATCATTCTGTCTCCAGGTCCAGGATTACCCGATGAGGCAGGACTACTCAAAGAAGTGATTAAAAAGTATGGTCCTAGTAAAAAAATATTAGGCGTATGTCTGGGCCTTCAAGCCATAGGAGAAGTATATGGATGTGAACTCCAGAACCTCAAACAAGTATATCATGGCATACAGTCTGAGATTCAGGTAACAGACAAAAGTAGTGCGATATATAAAGGCCTTCCTGCGACAATAGAAGCTGGTAGATATCACTCTTGGGTAATAGAAGAGAAGAGTTTAACTGACGACCTTAAAGTGACATCACGAGCAGCAGATGGAGAGATTATGTCAATAGAACATATCGATCATCAGGTCTATGCGGTCCAGTATCATCCAGAGTCTATTATGACGCCAGAAGGAAAAAAGATATTGGCTAATTTCTTAGCACTTTAAATAAATAGGAAGAGAGATGAAAGCAATAATGAACCAACTGTTCGAACATCAGAAACTGACCAAAGAACAGGCGAAAGAAGTACTTATAAAAATATCGCAAGATGCGTATAACCCCGCTCAAATTGCTGCATTCATAAGTGTATTTCTTATGAGAAGTATTTCTGTAGAAGAGCTTACAGGTTTCAGGGAAGCACTGATGGAACTATGTGTTGAAATAGATTTGGAAGGATTAGAAACAATAGATGTTTGTGGTACAGGTGGAGACGGGAAGAATACATTTAATATTTCTACAACGGCAGCTTTTGTAATTGCTGGTGCAGGTTATAAAGTTTCCAAGCATGGCAATTATGGTGTATCATCTATCTGTGGTTCAAGTAATGTGTTACAGCACTTAGGTTATCGTTTTACAAATAAAAAGGGTGACATCAAGAGACAATTAGATTCTGCTAATATCTGTTTTTTACATGCACCACTTTTTCATCCAGCCTTGAAGTCAGTAGGACCTATTAGAAAAGACTTAGGTGTAAAAACATTTTTTAACTACCTCGGCCCTTTGGTTAATCCAGCTAGACCTACACATCAGATGGTTGGTGTCTTTAATCTAAAGGTTCAGAAGTTATATCAATATGTTTTTGAGAATACCACTACTCGATATACGATCGTTCATTCACTTGATGGTTATGATGAAGTGTCACTTACGAGTGAGGTCAAGGTCGTTAAGAATGACAAACAGTATGTAAA
>JALZVB010000323.1 GCA_023300835.1 Saprospiraceae bacterium
CTGTTTTGAATTACGTAAGTAGTAATGCAACATTTATAAATAATGTAACTGAAGTAGGAAGTGGCATATATGAAGCTGTAAATCTCGCACCAGGAGAATCCGTTTCTGTTCAATTAATTTATACAGTAAGTGGAACAATTGTTCCTAATTCTTCGCATACTAATAATGCTCAGATTACAAGAGATGATGGCGATGATGTAGATAGTGATCCTAACACTGATAATTTGACAGATGATCTGGGTGATGGCCTTCCTGATGATGATGAAGCTTCAGTTGATTTTACGGTAACGGGGATTTATGATTTAGAATTAGAAAAGAACATAATTTCTACTGGGCCATTTGGAAGAGGAGAAACTATCTCATTTGAAATTGAGGTGTATAATAATGGTGAAATTGCAGCTAATAATGTTGAGTTTTCTGATACACCACCGGGTATACTTAACTATATAGGAAGTAATGCAACTTCTGTTAATGGCGTTACTGAAATAAGCAGTTCTAACTTTCAAGTGACAAACTTGCTACCTGGACAGCGTATTACGGTACAACTTGATTATACAATTAACAATAACCCAGCACCAGGATCACATACCAATGTTGCAGAAATCACGCAGGATGACGGTGATGACATAGACAGTAATCCAGAAACTGGTAATGCTGTAGATGATTTCAACGATAATATCCCAGATGACGATGAATCCTTTAGCGAATTTCTGATCCAAGATAATGCTGCAGTAGGTAATTTCATATGGGAAGATTTTAATGGCGACGGCGTACAGGATGCGAATGAACCAGGTGTTGCTGATGTAAGGGTTGAACTTAAGAATAGCGCGGGGACAACAGTGGCTATTACTTTTTCTAATGATAATGGATTCTACTTATTTGACGAATTGTCACCAGGTAATTATTACTTAGAATTTACTTCGCCAGAAGGATATGATATTACTGAACCCAATAGTTCTAACAATATTTCTACTGATAGTGATGTAGATAACTCAAATGGACCAGGAACAACAGCGCTTTTCAATCTAGAAAGTGGGGAGATGGATATGAGTAGAGATTATGGTGTATACCAATGTATTCCTATCGGTGACATTGTTTTCTTTGATGTAAATAAAAATGACATACTTGATGGTGTCGAAGATGGTATCAACGGAATAAGAGTAGAACTTTATAGAAATGTCGGAGGATCGTTTATACTTTGGGACTATGCCTTTACAACAAAAAGACCAGGTACTGTTTCTGATGATGGTTACTTCAAATTTTGTGTACCACCTGGAACCTACTATCTTAAGTACGATGATATTCCTTCATCTCTAGTAAGAGTCGTACCTAACGTAGGATTTGACGAAACTAAAGATAGTGATGTAACAGATGCTTTTGGTCCTAGTACGACGAGTACTTATACATTCAGGTCAGGAGATAGCAATTGTGATATTGGCGCTGGATACTACCCCGCTGGAACGATAGGCGATTTTGTATGGTTAGATCAGAATCAAGATGGGTTGAGAAATAATGCGGAATCCGGTGTGCCATTTGTACAAGTAAGAGCATTAACTTCTGATGGGCTCCTACTCTCTTCTACCTATACGGATTTTGACGGAAACTATACTTTAGACTTACTTCCCAAAGATGATTACTATATTCAATTTATGCCTCCAGAAGGATTCAGAATGACTACGGCTAACGTAGGGTTTGATGATAGTGTAGATAGTGATGTCGATGATTCTTTTGGTAGAAATACAACTTCATTGTTTAGTGTGACACCAGGTGAGCATGTAGAGAATGTAGATGCCGGATTTGTATCGATTGTATTACCTGTGACTTGGACACAAGCATCGGCATATCACGAAAATGCTATTAACATAGTAGAATGGACAGTAGACTTTGAATCAAATGTAGATTACTATGAAGTCTTATACACTGATGATCTCAGTAACTCCTTTGAAATTATCGAAGTTATTGAATCAGATATTATAAATACACAAGCTGCTGTAAATTATAAAGCCTTGCATTATGATTACGTAGTGGGAGAAAATTACTACAGAATAAAGCAAGTTGATATAGACAAAAAAGAAAGTTTCTCTGACATCATGAGTATTGAGGTCAAGGAAAACAAGGAGTCTAATAAAATAAAATTGTTCCCCAACCCTACTCGATCGGATGTAACACTTGAGTTAAAAGATGTTCAATTCGTTGAAAATTTAGACATCAGTGTATGGGACAATCTTGGGAAAGTCGTTTATAACGTAAGTCTAGCGGATAACAAACCCAATAGAAATTCTCGCTTATATACATTAAGTACAGATGGATTAGCCCAAGGTGTTTACACAATAAAGGTTAATGTAAATAGAGCTACTTATTTAGAAAAATTAATTATTGTAAAATAAGTTGAGGCAATTATAAAGAGAAAAAGGAGGCATTAATTATTTAATGTCTCCTTTTTTTATGTACTAACGAGAACCATTACAGGACATTCGTGCATCTTGTCAAAGTTGTTTTCAGTAATAAGTTGTCTCATCAATAATATAAGAGATATTTTGCAGACTTAAGGCATGAAAAGACTCATTAAAAAAGCCATAATTGGACTTTCTTAATGAGTCTTAGACATTAGTAATCAACCTAACTGTAAAGGTAGATATGGGTTAATATCTTTTTTTCTTAATATCGCTACTATCAGATGACTTACGCCTATCAGAACCGCCTGAACTTCCGCTGCCACCACTACCGCTTCTTCTATCCGATCTTCTATCTGATCTTCTATCAGATGAACGACCGCCGCCGCCACGTCTTCTGTCGCCGCCGCCACCTCTGCGCCTGTCACCGCCTCTTCCACCACCGCCACCGCCGTGTCTTCTTCCACCACTTCTGCCTCGACCGCCGCCACCGCCTCCGCGACTATCTAGTTCTGCGTTTAGATCTTGAGCTCGACCTAGATTAAGCGCTTTTAGCCTATCCTGTACGAGCAGTTCTATTAGTTCTTCCTTAGATAAGGATTCAAAAATCTTTTCAGAACTTTCTTTGATTTCCGTTTTGAGAGGGGTCTTGAATTCTTGTTCCTTTATATGCTTACACCACTTTTTGACAGCGATTTCTGCAATTTCTTCTACATCAGGGACTTCAATCTTTCTGAACTCAATCTTGAGATCGCGTTCTAGTCGCTTGATCATGTAACCGTCTCTACCTGTGATAAAGGCTACAGATACACCTTTTTTACCCGCTCTCGCCGTTCTTCCTGATCTATGCGTATAGTAAGATAAATCGTCAGGTAAAGTAAAGTGAAATACATGGGTAAGATCATTGACATCTATTCCTCTTGCAGCTACATCGGTAGCAATAAGAACTTGTAGCTCATGATTCTTGAACCTACCCATTACTCTGTCTCTCTGAGCTTGAGATAGATCACCATGTAAGGCATCAGCCTTATAGTTTTTCTTAAGTAGCGCTTCTGCAAGATCTTGTGTATCTCTTCTGGTTCTACAGAAAACGACACCTCTCATATTACCATATAGATCTAAGAACCGCGTCATCGCAGTGATCTTATCTCGCTGTCTGACAACCGTATATAAATGTTTTATATTTTTATTGACTTCATTTCCCGTACCTACCTTTATTTCGATAGGTTCATTCATGTAAGTCTTAACGATCTTCTTTATCGTACTCGGCATCGTCGCAGAAAACAACCAAGTGTTTTTCTCTGCTGGCGTAAAGCTGAGAATCTCATCAAGTTCATCCTTAAATCCCATGTTAAGCATTTCATCTGCTTCATCTAGGACAAGATATTTGAGATTTTCTAACTTAACTGCTTTCCTCTTTATAAGATCAATCAATCTACCTGGTGTAGCTATTATGACATGTTGTGTTTTTCTGAGCGCTCTCATCTGATCAGAAATAGAAGCCCCTCCATATACAGGAAGTACATTGACTCTATCCATAAACTTACTGAAGATCTTCAGTTGCTCAGCAATCTGTCTACCCAGTTCCCTTGTAGGTGCTAGTATCAGGCCTTGCGTAAAATTATCTTTGGGATCTATTCTTTCCAGCAAAGGGATACCAAAAGCAGCTGTTTTACCTGTACCCGTCTGTGCTAACCCTATGAGGTCAGTATCTTGTTTGAGAAGGATAGGAATTGATTCTGCTTGTATTTCTGTAGGCTTCTCAAATCCTAATTCCCCAAGTACTTTAAGTATCTCGTCAGAAAGGCCTAACTGATCAAATGTTATCAAAAGAGTATAATTTTAGTAATGAACCGCAAAACTACCCTATTATTCGATGAAAGTTGAATAAAGGGGGGCTTCATTACCGTTTTTGGCCGATCCTAGACTGATCCTAGCCTACGAGAGATATCTTACTATAACCTTGAGCATTTTTATTCAACTGAATCTGCACATTTATCCTTTCTTTTAGAGATTCTACATGTGATATGACACCTACCGTTTTCTGGCTTTCTGTTTGTAGTTTTTCCAGCGTATTCATAGCAATTTCAAGCGTTTCAGGGTCCAACGTACCAAAACCTTCATCTATAAAAAGACTGTCTAAGGCAACATTCTGAGAAGCCATATCTGACAAACTCAATGCCAATGCTAAACTTACAATAAATGACTCTCCACCAGACAAGGTATTGACCGCACGCATGGTGTTTCCTTGATACTGATCTATAACTTGCAGTAATCCTTCTTCTTCAGGTTGATTGAGCAGGTATCTGTCGGAGAGTTTATCTAATCTCTTATTAGCCAGTACGATCAGGTTCTTTAATGTTAAGCTTTGAGCAAAATTGGCAAACTTATTACCTGTCGCATCTCCTATCAATCGATTGAGCAATCCCCATTTCTCTTGTTGTATCGTAAGATCTCCTAATTCTTTTTCAAAATCCTTACTACGCTTCCTATTACTATCATCCTGTTTTATCCTTTCTTGCAATGAACCTTTGTTTGTCATAAGCTCATTTTTCTGATTCTCTTGGCTTATCAGAGCTAGACTGACTTCTTCATATGACTTTACATTATCTGCATCTTTTATCTGATTAACCGATACAATTTCTTTGGTTGTTTTTATTTCCGTTTCTAGTGCTGTTTTCTGTCTGATCATTTTCTCTTTCCGCTCTTTGATTTCTTGGACTTTTCCGTCTGGTAAGATCATAGCGGCCAGCTCTTGTAGGTTAGAGATATTAAGCTCTAATAATATAGGGGATAGTTTTTTCTCAGTTATCGCCAGGTTTTTAGATTCTTGTTGAGACTTAAGTTTGTTCTCAGTAATCAATTGTTGATTAGATACAATGACTGATATGTTTTCAGTATAGTTGTCTTGCAGTTGATTGCA
>JALZVB010000324.1 GCA_023300835.1 Saprospiraceae bacterium
CCGCCTTTGAACATATGCGCCTATCCTACATCGTTTCTTTCAGCTAACGTTATCTTTGATAGAATGATCTCAAATTAAAATTTGAGTCATATACAATGAAGATTATTACTGAGCAGACTTTACAGCAAAAATCTATCTTTATATGTACCAATTTAGAATCTACCAATACTTATTGAACAGTTTAATACTGAATACAGGGATAGAATAATCTTACTAGCGCATTGGGACTCAAATGTTTATAGCACAGCAAGACAAAGGCGATAATCTAAAAGAGAAAACCTATTCCTAGGCCATAGATTATGACATTGACTATAATCTTATGAAATGCCCAAGATCAAGGCACAAGTACATCTCAGGAGAATTGGTGTCTAGGTTCTTATACTGGGTAAGAAACAACTAATTAAGCATTACTTTTCTTCTGTTTTCGCATACTTTTTAAGAAGTTTTGCTTTAGCTTTTTCTAAGAGGTGACCATCAGTATCATAAGCATCATCCTTAAGAATAATCTGTCGAGCTTGTTCTTTGGTCATTCTGATGAGGTAGTAGAAGTCTTCAGCTTCATATGGAAGTGCACTTACCAGTTTTTTCTTGGCATTTTTAAACATGATGAGTTTCCTGTCAAAACCATGAGGGTACTCTAGTTTGATCTGCTCAGTAATCTCTTTAGGAAGTTTTGCATAATCTTTTACTACTCTTGGCTTACTACTCATAATGTTTATCTCTAATCTTATTCAGTCGTTAAGAAGTATATATAAGTTGTTACGATCTATTTTAGTTCCATACATAACCTATATGCATCCTACACGACGACAAAGTATTATATTCTTTCTATATATCTCAATCAATTTTAATTTTTTTTGCAAATGTTGATTTTTATAGGGCTATCTACCAGAATATCTATAGGATCTGCCATTTTTCAAATAAAAAGGCCCCTAGAAAGTAATTCTAGAGGCCAATAATATTGTATATCCTTTTTTTATAAATCTTATAGTTCTTTCTTTTTTACATAACAGTCAATCCCCTGTCTATTAAGATTGTTGGATGATGACTGTGCTGTTGAGTAGGAATCATATCTGCCAGCGATTACCGTATGGTATTGTGATCTTTCAAAAACAGCTATCTCTGAGCTATAACCCAAGTTTTCTAGCTTTCTTACCATGTCGTTGGCATTAGTCTTGACAAGATAATTTCCTGCGATAAGAAAGTAAGAACCTCCTGAGGTCTTAGATGTAGAATTACTAGAGCTAGAGCTATAAGTTGTTACGCCAGTAGTATAGTCTTCTTCTACCTCTTCTGTAGGGGCATCAGCAGATACAAACTCGCTTTCTTCTTCCGCATCATCTTCTACTATAGGATCAGTATTGTAATCATCAGAGAAGATGTCCTCATCATCACTGAGAAAGTCGTCTGAACTGTCTACATACTCCTGTGTATTAGAAAGCATTTCGTCAGACTTAGTGCCGCAAGAATTGAATAGTGTACTTACCCATAGAAATATGGCAGTTACGGCGATCATCAATATTACAATTTTAGGTATTCGAGACATAGAAAACGGATTTGGAAGTAAAGGTAGTTATATATTACGATTATTCCTAATATTTAAATTGCCTAGTTTTCAGGAAGGTATGTGTATTTATTTGTTGATTCATAATGATGCAAGGCTCCTCTTTCTTTTTTTAGAACGATTTGTTACTAATGTTTATTTAAACTGTTAATATTCAATGCCGTTTGTTGAAAACTCCTTTTGAAATCTTATACGGCATCTTAAAATTCAATTGGTATAATGTCTGAAAACCATCATGTCAATTATTGAAAGTGGAAACGAAAACGGGGCAAAAAACATAAGTTCTTTGCCCCGTATATATTAAAAATCTCAATTTTTATCTATTCTACAACTGCGCCTTCTGATCTATCAATAAGGCGGAATCCATTTCCATGAATGTTTACGATTTCTAGGTCGCTGTCTTTGTTAATATACTTTCTCAACTTGGTTACAAATACATCCATACTTCTTGCTGTAAAGTAATTATCCTCTCCCCATATCTTTGTAAGAGCAACTGAACGCGGAAGTACTTGATTCTTGTGTAAGCAGAACAATCTCAATAGATGCGCTTCCTTAGGTGAAAGGTTGTCTTTAGAGTTACCTTCTGGACTCGTGTAATTCAATATTCTAAGCGGATAGTTGAAATGGTATTTTCCAAAGTCAAACTCAGTAACTTCTTCCTCTGGTTCTACTTTGGCACCAGAACGACGGAGTACGGCTTGTACTCTCAATAGTAATTCTTCTGAATTGAAAGGCTTAGTGATATAATCATCAGCACCTATCTTAAACCCTTCTAGCACATCTTCCTTAAGAGATTTAGCTGTGAGAAAAATAAGAGGAATGTCTTTATTGTTTTCTCTTATTTCTTTAGCTACTGTAAAGCCGTCCTTCTTGGGCATCATCACATCTAGAATGCATAGATCATAATTGCCTTTGTGATACTTCATTAATCCCTCTTCTCCGTCTTTGGCAAGCTCTACACCATATTCATGCATTTCTAAATATGATCTTAATACGTCACCAAAATTCTGATCGTCTTCTACCAGAAGGATGTTTTGAGTTGTGTTTTCCGTCATTTCGTTTTAAGCTTGAATTCTAAGTATGTGTCCTTCTTTAGATGTTAAATTTCCTCTTTTGTCACATTTTACACTTCTTGTAACTTTGGTAAGAAGACAGAAAAAGTACTGCCTTTATTCAATTCCGATTCTACTGAAATAGTTCCCTTATGTGCAGAAACTAATGCTTTTACATAGCTTAATCCCAATCCAAAGCCTTTTACATCATGTCTGTTACCAGTATGTACCCTATAAAATTTATCAAAAATGTGTTTGAGTGACTCCTTTGTCATTCCTATTCCATTATCCTTTATAATTATTTTAACACCTTTTTTAGCATTTTCTGTCGATATATGAATCTTAGGTTGATCAGCGGAGTACTTCTCAGCATTGTCTAACAGGTTGTGTATTATATTAGATATATGCGTCTGATCACCTTCTATAATGGCAGAAGTCGCATTGAGAGCTGTGGTCAACTCCCCATCTCTACTGACTACCTTGAGCCGACTATTACCAGCGGCTTGTGTAACCAGGTCATTTATGTTAAGCGCTACTATCTTCAACTCAAACTCGCTTTTATCCAGCCTTGCCATCTGCAGAACCTTCTCTACCTGACTGAGCATTCGCTTGTTTTCTTGTTTTATTATAGATGCAAATCGCTTAATCTTATCAGGGCTTCCTATCACAGTACTGTTGGTTATAGAGTCTGTAGCCAGTGATATTGTCGCTATAGGTGTCTTAAATTCATGCGTCATATTATTAATGAAATCACTCTTCATTTCTGACACTTGCTTCTGACGGAATATAACATATACCGTGTATAGAAAACTCATGAGTATAAGACCTGTAAACAGCAATGAGATCAACATAGATGGAATCACTTTGGCCCATAGCCAACTACTCTTTCCTGGGAAGTAAACCTTAAGAAAACCGGGTGACCCTTCTTCATCATTGAAGAGTTGCACTTTGTATTGAGAATCATAGAGTCCCTTATCCGCACTCATCTGTGAACTTGATTTGTCACTCACCTGAGCTGCAAAACTTCCGTTCCTTATTAGAAAGTCATTGTATAGATTTGAAAAAACACCGTAATCATATTTTAAATCTATACCTTGATCATTCAATTCATCTTTAATATAGCTGTCTAGATTCTCTTTATTAATAGACTCTAATAATTCATTGGGATCTAATACTTGCATCATTCCTGCTAACTCACTGGAGTAGGTATGATAGTTCTTGTTGGAGGCTGAGAGTAGATTTGTAAATTCTTTCTGACCAAATAGAGATTTCTTTTTCTTGTCCTTATAGAACCCCGTAATAAACTCTTGCGTCTCTGTGTCTTCTTGCAACAACTGCTTGACATTGCCCATGACACGGATGACCTTATCGTCAAAATTCTGTTCATCGAGGTCTACTTGGGCTTTGATCCATACAAACTGTGTGATGCCAATACCTATAAGCGCAATACTCATCAATATTGTTATAGCCCAAATAAATTTTTTATTCATAACACATCAGTCTTGTAGAATAGAATTGTTTGCTTATTCCAAATGGTATTACGCGTAGATAGTCTAAATATAAACTTTAACATTCTTACAATTTAGGTTTTAACGAGATAATATAAATAAGGTAAGTTTTCTATAACACGATCTCTGCCCATAACACTAGTAGACAAAAAGAAAGCCTGTCCAAGTAAATCGAACAGGCTTCTTATATTTTCAGTAAAAGAAAGTTATTTCAATATTATCATTTTCTGAGTATCTGCATACCTTCCTGATGTAATCTTAGTATAATATACACCTACACCAAGTTCACGCAGATCAAGGCTATAATCTTTAGAATCTTCTATCGCTTTCTGCATTACAATTTTACCAAAACTGTCATAGATATAAATTACGCCAGTCGGCGCAGATAGATGTGTTATCTCAATATTCAATTTCTCAGTAGCTGGGTTAGGGAATATTCTGAATACATTTCCATAGATAGGATCTGGTGTTGTAAAGCTATTCTCATCACAAGGAGAAAAAGCACCTGTTATCCAGTCTGTGGAAAGATCACCGTCTCCATCATAGCCAATAGACTCTGTTACTAAGAACATGGATACGGAATCGTTCACATTCCACATATTAGCTGCTGCTGCTACACCTGCTACACTGTGTCCACTACTACCCCACTCAACATAATCTATGATCGTAGAACTGCTTCCAAAATCTAAATTAGTAGAATAAAGCGCCAACTCTCCATCTGTAGGAGTAAAGTTCAATGAATCAGGAATTGTCAGCGTTACAAACTCATTCAAGCCCAACATCAAGTCTCCACAGTCAATATCTGCTGCCGCAAGATCTCCTATTCTGAATGCCTTACCTAGTGAGTATAAGTATAAGTTACTTAGATCAATAGGCGCTGCATCGAGGTTCTGTATTTCTATTCTACCATCACCAAGAATTTCATTAATCACAGGCATCGCACAATCTTGCTTGATAACTGTAATTCTCTGGTTCATAGTAGAGAACTCATAACATTGTGTGGATAATGAATCAACACCTACTGTATCACCAATGCTGGCCATCAAGTCGCCTGTATATGATAATGCATAGATATAACAAGTATCAAAACTTGAACCTTCAAAGTCTATTTCATTACCAACTAATACACTGTCAATCACATTGTCTGTACCTGTAATAAGATAAGCTAATGATCCTAAGTTATCCGTAATACTCAGTGTCAGTGAATCCGTTACACCATCAGAAACACAGAATTGTATGATGTTATCTAGAGATGTCGGAGAGTAACTCAACATACCTGGGTCAACGGCTTCTCTATTAATTGTCAATGCGGTTGAGAACTCATAACAACCTACTAGATCGTTTATACTTTGGCCCATTGCCAAACCTAAGACTTCATCATTAGAACTTAAATTCCTTACTCTACATACTCCTGCGCCTTGGCCTTCTAAGTTTACCAAATTTGTTGTAGGTAAACCTATGATAGTGTCCATATCATCTGTAATAACATATCTGAAGTCATTACCTATTGTATCAGTAAGCATAAGATCTATTATGTCAGGAAGATTTCCATTGAGGATATCTCCGACACATATGCTTATACTGTCTTGGTTATTAAGCGTTGTTAATGTTCCACCTCTCACATGAGAAGTCGTTACCGATACCGTATTAGATAACAAATAATTACCAGCTAATGTATCTATATCTTCTCCTACAGCAAGACCTATTAATGTCATTGTATCAAAGCTCAGATTCCTGATGAGTCGCTCACCTACACTGTTTACATCGAAGAAGAACTTGTTGTCAATAGCAGGCGGTAAAGAAAGAATAACACCTGCTGTATCCGTAACTACCCATGAGAAATTATCACCTAGGGTATCTGTTAATGTCAGTTGGATAGAATCCAATACAAAGTTGGTATCAAAACAGAAGGATATCATGTCCATAGAATCCACCGTCATTATCGTTCCACCTGCTAGAGTTGCTTGAGTCGTTGCAAATTGTATAACATTGGAACTAGAGAAACAGCCATCTAGATCAACTATGTTACTACCTATTTCTAGCCCGTTAATCCCTGTGGCATAGGTTATTGCCGCAATCGTATATTCTGCTGGGCTGTAATTTTCTACTTCTATACTTGTTATTGAAGTCGTTGAAACATTAGATGATATATGCTGTATGACACCAAGAGAGTCGTACACAATTATCATGGTAGAATCACCTTGAACTCCAGTATTATTAAATAGTATTTCTAAAGTGTCCAAAACTCCATCCCCTACAGTAATATCTAAATTATCTGATGTTGAAATTGTTCCATCTTGAATGTCAGATATATCAAAGGTAATCATATTAGATGCCTCAGCGCCATTAAGAGAATTTACATTCGTTAAGACAGCGCCATCTTCATATGACACATGATGAAGAACGAAGTTGCTATTGAGGTTAATAGGAAATGTAATTAAGGTCGTATCTTGACGTGTCTGAACGGTATCAAAAACTGTAGTAATTGTACCATTAGGAAAGGCTAGAACGAAACTATAGTTTGCTCCATTTTCACCACTAACAACAATACCCTGTGTAAAGCTTGTCTCAATTGCTTCGCATATATTTAAAACAGATGTTCCATCAACAGCAGATATATTGCCACCACTTATTCCCATTACAGGAGCAATTTCTTTGACAACTTCAATAGAATCAGAAACTGCAAAACATCCTAATAAATCTGTATTGAAATTATTACCTAATTGCAATCCTGTAATACCCTCGGAAAATGCCAAATGTCTTAGGAAACAAGTTCCTGGATTTAGTCCTTCAAATGAAATGGGTTCTTCATCAGATATACTGATGATCTGACCTGTTGTTGTCGTTATCAACCACACGGCAGTATCACTCACTGCTCCAGTGACTTCTACGTCCAATAAATTAATTGGGTTGGCTCCTATCGTAATTGTATCTCTACTTAGTCCTGTTGCAGTTAATATAGAACCGGCAACAACTGTGTTTTTATTTATTGTAATAGCATTGGATAAAGAAAAATTACCAACTAAGCTATCAAGATCTTGGCCCACTACAAGTGAATCTATAGAACTAGAATAACTTATATGTCTCGCTAAGCAAGTCCCCTCGGAAACGGCACCAAAGCTTACAATTGAAGAATCTAATACACTGGATATCACATTACTTGTATCCGTAAGTATCCAAGTTCTATTCAGACCTGTTGCGCCAAGTACTGTGAAGCTAATGGTATCTATTGACTCATCAGAACCACATATATCTACAACTGTATCACCAGCGGCATTTGCAGTACCCCCATTGACATTATCGAGTTTTATGACTTCTATAGAATCAGAGATCGCATAACAACCTGTTATCTGACTCAGGTTAGTATTAAGAGAAAACCCTTCTGCACCTGTGTTATAATTTATATGTCTTATGTAACAAGTATCTTCTACACCTTGACCGATAATAATCGGTAATGTATTTACCACTTGTTGAATAACACCAAACTTATCTGTCACCAACCATGTTGCTGTATCGACAGGAACAAAGTTAGCAATAGGTGTAATCGAGTCTGGAACACCACCTAATATAACAGTGACAGAGTTCATACTGTCTGCCGTCATTATTTCTGCAGGCGTTACTACTTCTTTGGCAATAACAATAGCATCCGATAACGAGAAACTACCTGATAAAGTATCTATATCTACATTGAGAGCTAAACCCGCAATTGTATCCTGTGATCTTACATGGTATAACCTGCACGTATCTGTATTGATCCCATCAAATGTAAATGGAGGGGCTAATGGTAAATCAACAACCACCCCTTCTAGATCAGTAACGATCCATCCTGAAACAGGGCCTGTTGCACCAGACTGTAACACTGAAATAGACTCAACAAGATCTCCATTACATATAGCTATATTATTGAGAGAATCCACAGTCATAAGTGTGCCCCCACTTATAGGAGCGACTACTATAGAATCAATTTTATTAATCGCAAATGGTGTAGAGATATCAAAACAACCTGTCTGAGTAAATAACAAACTATCTATTGCTAAGTTTCCTATGTCACTAGAACTCACATTCCACAAGAGACATACACCTGGCATTGCACCTACAAATGTAAATGGCGGACCAGCAGGTAAGTCAATTATAAGATTAGTTGTATCTGTCATCACCCAAGTCATTGAGTCTCCTACGGCATTGAGTAGAGCCACATCAAGACTATCTGCAATATTGTCTCCTACAACAATAGTTATTCCTGTTGACATAGAATCTATACCCGTAACTATACCACCTGCTACTTCATTTTTAGTAACTACTAAGGTGTTTGACAATGCACTATTACCAGTTAGGTCTGAGATGTTAGCTCCATTAATCAAGCCTGTAAGTGTATTATCAAAAACTAAATGATTGATATGACATACGCCTCCATCTGAGTTTTCAAATTCAAATAAAACTTGAGACTGCGTACTGATAATAACACCAGAAGTGTCTGATACTATAAAGACCTCATTAGGGCCTACAGCATTTATTACAGTTACTGGAAATTGATCTGAATTTCCATCTCCTGCACATACTTCTATATCTGCAGTTGTAATTGTTCCTGCAACTAATGTAGGGGCAATACCTGCCGTTCTCGTTACTGTTATTGGATTAGATATGCTGAAACATCCAGACAAATCTGCTAATAAGCTATCTTGCTCAAGACCTATAATAGCGCCATTATAATCAAGGTGCCAAATATTGCATACGCCTGCTCCAGCACCTTCAAAAGTGAATAAAGAGTCTGAAGAAACTTCTAATATCCTTCCTAATGAATCAGTGACCAACCAAGTACTAGTAGAATCTGGAATAACATTAAGGTCAACAATTATTGAATCAATCATACTGTCGCCAACAATAATACTTATTGAGTCTGGACTAGCTGCATTAGGTAAACTTATTGCACCGCTGCTTACGCCATTTCTTTCAATGATCAGGGTATCAGACAAAGCGAAGTTTCCCGTGAGAGAATCTATATGATTAGAAGACAATCCCATAAGTGTAGAATCAGAAACAATATGCCTTATATAACATGTACCTCCTCCAGTACCTTCAAAATCAAAGATTGGTTGACTACTTACTAGTAAAATATTTCCAGCAGGACTCGTTACAATATAATTCTGATCTGGACCTACGCCACCTACAATCGTAACATTAACATCATCCGCTACACCATCACCGACACAGAATTCTTGATCTAGTGTTGTTATGGTTGCTGCTACAAGGTTATTAGTATTGGTTACAACAGTATCTCTGTTGACCGTAATCGGATTAGATAAATCAAAACATCCTAACAAGTCACTCGCTAAGCTGTCTAGTTCTAGTCCTACTATCGTATCATTATAACTCAAATGCCATATCAAACATTGACCAACACCAGCATCATCTAAATCAAACGGTGGCATCATTGGTAAACCTAATATTCTGCCTACAGCATCTGTAATAATCCAT
>JALZVB010000325.1 GCA_023300835.1 Saprospiraceae bacterium
CTCAGGCCTTCTAGAAAAATAGCTATGTTCAATGGTGGTCTAGAAGCTAAGTTGTACAAATATGAAATGTACGCCGGTTCTAAAAAAGCGAAGCATCAGAAAGATGACTAGTGTGATATATCTCATTATACACCATTAAATTCTTGAAAAAATCTTTGTTTATTTAAATATTTAACAACAACACCTATTTTTATCACTTATCGTTTGATTAACTAAAGTCTAATCCTTACATTTAGGCCATCCATACTTTTCATGTCTTTAAAATACAGCTCTAACCAAGTTAGAGTATCAATCTATTTTAACAACTTTACCATGAAAAACATATTTTTCGTCATCGTCATATTTGCTTTTTTTACTAACCTTAAGGCAGACAATTTAGATACAATAGCTAACACAATTGTGATAGATACAAGCGCTATAGTATGTGCTGGAGAATCCTTCTTAGGTTATACTGTCACTGGCATATACGTGGATACTCTTATTCAAAATAATACTTGTACCATAAGAACATTAGATCTTACTGTGCATACCCAAACAGATATTGAGTGGGATCTTATATGCGTCCAAGAAAGTGATCCAAACTATACTGTCGGAACATTTAGTGAGACTAGAATTGACAGTAATGGTTGTGAGTTTGTACATAATACAATTGTAGATATACAATTTCCTGATATAATAACTCTTATTAGTCTATGCGAAGGAGAATCATTTATTTTTAATGGTATAATTATGAATGAGACAAGGATATACACTATTGATATGTTTGATATGGGTCCATGCTCTTATGCTCAAGTGTTTGATGTAACTATAGTACCTGTTATTAGAGAAGAAACGGTAGCCATAATATGTGAAGGAGAATCTTATGAGTGGAATGGTATAATCTATACCGAGTCAGGTGACTATGTAAATCCAATAGGTAGTTGTGAAGACCAATACCTAATACTTAACATTGTTCCCTTAGACGAATGTGTGGGACTAGAAATACTAGTTTATGAAGACCTCAATGGGAATTGTATTCATGACTTGTCTGAGCCTGGCTTAGAAAACATGAAAGTCAACATTGATAAAGCAATCACTAGATCAACTGATGTTAATGGTTCTGCAATTGTAGTCTTAGGTACTGGAATGCATACGGTAAGTTTAGAATTTGATTCCAAGTTATATAATTCTTGTATCAGTAGTCACATCATAGATCTTGATTCCATTGATAAAATAATTTATATCCCAGTAGAGGTAATAGATGAATGTGCTGACGTCTTATTAGGAACTTCTATGCCGCTTATAAGCAGATGCAATGAAAACAGGTACTATATTGAAACATTTAATAAGGGTACAGGAATTGCAAAAGATGTAATTGTCCACATCACATTGGATCAAGAATTTGAAGGTGTAAATTCGACAATGGAACTTATATCTGTATCCAATTCAATCTACACTTATAGTATTGGTGATATTCTAGCAAGAGAAAATATTCGCAATTATGTGGACTTTAAGCTTTCATGCGATGTCGCATTAAATCAGTCCCATTGTATCTCAGCTGAAATCGAATACAATAATTCCTGTACAATTCTTAGTAATACCCCAAATACAATTGAATGTAGAGAGAATAATGGTTCTTCAGAATCAAACAATAAAAGTATTTATGTAGATGGTATAGCCAACAAAGATGTCATAGATAACGGTTCAGAAATTGAATATCTGATAAAATTTCAAAATACGGGATCTGATACCGTTTCTAGTATAAGAATTGAGGATGAAATAAGTTTAGATTTTGACATCAACTCTTTAACCCCAATAAGTTCTTCACATGATTATCAGTGGTCAATAGAAAGAAGTAGGAAACTCACTGTAGATTTTGAAGACATCATGTTATTAGACAGTACAATGAACGAAAGTGAGTCTCATGGATTTATCAAGTTCAGTGTTTCACTCAGAGATGCACAATTTGAACCTGGTGATATAATTACAAACACAGCTTCAATATATTTTGATGACACAGATCCTGTAATAACGAACACAGTAGAAACAGCTTACATTTGTCGTAACAAGACTACTCAATTACAAACAACTATTTGTGAAGGAGAAGAATATGAAGGATATACATTTAGTGGTTTCTTCACAGATGATTTTGTCAGTGAACTAGGCTGCGATTCTACTAGAACACTTGAACTTACCGTTTTACCATTCACAGAACCTGACTGTCTTGTAAATACAACTGAAATTGCCAGTGGAAACATAGTGATATACCCTGTTCCTGCAAGTGATCTTTTACATATAAACATCACCGATAATGAACAGCTCACGGCATACCGTATTTTTGATCTGAATGGTTTATTGGTTCAGGAGGAATCTTTCAGAAACTACATTAATACACAACATTCTTTATCTACCACTCGTTTAAATGCAGGTATGTATATAATCAGTTTACGTACGAAAAACAACAAGAATATAGAACGAAAAGTGGTTATATCTAGATAATAACCGACTTTATACGGTAACCAGAACTACAATTGGATGAACGCTTATTAGATTATCTAAAATAGAAAGATCTTTATGAAACATATAATAACTAATCTCATAGTCAAAGTAATCTTTTCTATATTTTTTATTCTATTTACCAATAAGCCATTAAGTGCTCAGTTGAATAAAACATCGTTACCATTCAAGCCTTCTTTAATGACCGATTTTCAACAAGATACATCATTGGTTTACCTCAAGAGTTGTTTACATTCCAACAGCCTTTTATATCAACAGGCCTATCAATCTTCACTAGGACCAATCTGTAAAGCTGAAAATAAGATAGCGAAGAAAAACAAAATGAATATTAAGATGAGATTGGGAGATCAGAAGTATGTGGATTGGCTTGAACAGAAGAATTGAATTTCAAATACTGTTTCCTAAACAAATTTTGTCCTTTTCATGTACTTGGAATTGAAAATATAATCCACTATTTTCTTAAAGACTTTCAGTCTTCATTCAACCACTAACAAATAGTACCTTTATTCTGATACTGCCTAATAATATCAGAAGTATATCCCTTATACTATATCGTCAAAAAAAAATATAAACAAGACTGACAAGTGTAAGTTGGAATGATTCACACGTATAAGATTGTTGTACTTGTACTAGTGAAAAATTGACAATTACTTTACAAAAAAGTAGTTTTTAGCATATAAGAGGTTTCACAAATAAAAAAAATCATGTTAAATAATCTATTTATTAAACATTAGAGTAATTTCGCATTCCTATCCCCATATTTTCACTATCTGATTCAAGGCAGGTTATCTCAGATACGAAGAATAGTTTAAAATCTTTGTATCACTGCTCTTTTTGCTCAAATCAAAACAATCAATTGTGAAAATACTAAAAAAACGTATTTACTTCTATGTCTTTTTTCTCTCTATACTTTCATATTCAACTGTTGAAAGTCAAGACTTAATTACTTGCTTTTATAATCTCAATGTACCTGCAGAACCGGGACAGTGGGTTAATGATTGTAGTATATCAGCTTGTTTGGATGAGCCAGTCTTTATGGATTTCAGACCAGAACCTATCCCAGCAGATTGGGATTCAAGCAGTGTTAATGTTGTTGGTCCAACGGGTATTCTATGGGAATCAGGTTTGTTTTATAGATTTATAGCTTCAGAAGATTTTGGAACCTTTGAGGTAACCTATACGGATGCAGATGATAATATATTTAGAACTTCATTTACTATAGAAAATGAATGTGCGGGACAGGACACTGTCTATTGGTGTAACGGAGAATCTTGTGAAAGTGGTCTATATGCGCCAGAAGAAGTGCCTTTTTATAGCGCATGTAATAAAGTAAGAACAGCATCGATATCTACTTTTGAAACAATATGTGAAGGAGATATTTATAGCTGGAATGGAAATGATTACTCGACAGCTGGATTTTATCATGTATTTAATGAAGAATGTATTCCAAATGAACAGTTGTTTTTGGAAGTTGAAAATTGTGGTACTTGGTGGTGTGACAGCGGAAGTTGCGTAAACACTAATCCTCCTTCAGGTACACAAACATATGCTTCATGTATTGAAGCTAAGCAATTACCTATTGTTACGACAACAGAAATTTGTAGAGGAGAGTACTATATTTGGAATGGAAGAGTTTACTCTTCAGCAGGAATATTTAACTCTACTAACCCTGGATGTCAAGCGGATGAAGAATTAAGGTTGACTATACACAACTGCCAAACCTATTATTGGTGCCAAGGTGTAACTTGTATAGGTGATGAATTTCCACCGCAAGACATAGCTGTGTATAACACAATTATTGAATGTGAAAACAATTGTGGTTCTAATTTAAATTTTTGGATGTGTGGTGGCTTTATACAAGGAGGATGCATACCTACAAATCAATCAATAGGTACTACTTATTTAACACTAAATGAATGTGAGATAGCATGCGGTTTACCAATTTTATCATGGTGGTGTGGACCTAATGGCTGTGTCCAAGCTGATTTAGTCCCTTCAGGAACTTTATATCCAACGCAATTAGAATGTGAAGCAGAATGTCTAAGTAACCCATGTAATGGACCAAAGCCATCTACAATACAAACCATTATTAAAATTTGTGAAGGAGAAAATTATACTTGG
>JALZVB010000326.1 GCA_023300835.1 Saprospiraceae bacterium
CCTTATCCACCAGGTCGTACAATCCCAAAAAGATAGATTTGATCTGTTAGAAAAGTTCTACCCAGAAGCGAAAATCAATGACTGGGAGCTTATTACAGCTGGACAGAGAGTACAGATAATTAAAAAAGATGAAGATGGCAGTGGCGTATTAAAGTTCGGTACAGAAATAGTAACAAGTAAGGACAAGTCTATGGCAGCTCTTCTAGGGGCATCACCAGGAGCATCAACATCAGTGAGTATTATGCTCGATATTCTTCAAGATTGTTTTGCTGAAGAATCTAAGGACACAAAATGGAAAAAGAAACTTAAAGAAATGATCCCGAGTTATGGAGAATCTCTTATTAAGAATGGAGAGCTCTGCCTAAGGGTCAGAAAAGAAACCACTAGTATATTGAATCTGGAAGGTTAAGAATTGACTTAAACTTCTGTTTTTGACAAATTCTTTTGGGCCAGAATTCATTTATAACCTTTAGGTTAAGGTTACTCAAATCAATATAACCCAAGTAGTTTTTATAACCTTTTTTGTATCGGTGTTCATAGGGTTCTTGTTGTGTCAATTCAAAACTTATGGTAACTTTAGTCGTATTCGACAGAATAGTCGATTATGTTGTGATATAAGTTAGTTTAGTTTTAGTTCCTATCAATAGAACAATCCCTGAGTTTTTATATACTCTAGCGACTCGGGTTAGCAACAAGCTTAAACAACTATATGTTGATGGCAAACGACTCTGTTCATGGTATTACGTGTTAGAATTAGCAGCTACAAATGATTTTTGCCACTTCTCTATAGCATTTGTCATCACAACCTTTACTTTTATTCTTAATTAAGAAATGCAAGACAGCAGAATAATAGCGCAGTATATAGGAGAGTCAAAAGGACCACTGTTTATTTGTTTCGGTGCCATGCATGGAAATGAGCCAGTAGGTGTAAAAGCCATTGAACTCGTTGTAAAAATGCTGGAAGTAGAACCGATCAGAAGCCCAGGGTTTGAGTTTAGAGGTCAGTTTATAGGTGTTTTTGGCAATAAAGCCGCTTATGATCAAGGTTTACGGTTTATAGACAAAGACCTAAATCGACACTTTGATGCCACGACCGTAGAGAAATTACAGAATACCGACCCAGCTACCTGGGACAATGAGGATAGAGAACTGTTGGCTTTGGACAAAACGGTAAAAGCACTTATCGCAGCGTATCAACCCGATGAAGTCATCCTATTAGATATACATACGACCTCATCTTTTGGAGGAATATTCAGCATAGGTAATGGAGACAAAGCATTTTTGCGCATTGCCAAAGGCTTCTATGCGCCTATTGTTTTAGGAATAATGGAGAAACTACGTGGGACGACGCTACATTATTTTACAACAGCATTACTTGGCGTAAATACGACGACCATCTCGTTTGAGGCAGGGCAGCATAACGAACCCATTTCTGTCAATAGAGCCGTAGCTGCAATCATAAATTGCATGAAAAGTATAGGCTGTGTAGATCAAGATGTGGTAGAAAACCATCATGAGAAGATCTTGATACAATACGGCAAAGACCTTCCTGCTGTGACCCAATTGTTAAAAAGGCACGGCATTACGCCAGAAGACAAATTTAAGATGAAGCCAGATTACTATAACTTCCAGCCTGTAAAAAGAGGAGAAGTTATTGCCAATGATATTAATGGAGATATCACAATAGACCAAAACTGCCGTATTCTTATGCCATTGTATCAAACACAAGGTGAAGACGGCTTTTTTCTTGTAAAAGACATCATATAAATAGAGACCTAATGATTCTAGAGAAGACAATTGAAGAAATATTAGCCCAAATAGAAGGGGATCAGTTGACTGATAACTTTGCTACGCATCAAGAAGATTACTGGTTATACCTCAACTCTGATAGTTTCAAAGGACTGGGTGAAGATGAGCTGCAGAGTATGTTTTTCATCTCATCAGTCATATATCACAGTTATGTGTCACACAATAAGGCCGAGCCAGAGTTCGATATAGAAGCCTTTCAAGATTGTGAAGAAGAAAATTGGAGCCTAAGAGAGTCTGCTAAAGACATGGACGAGGCGGTAGACAGCTTTTTTGACAAATATGGAGAAGAGGACCTATTGGCTTTTGTTGAAGATGTGCTGACCCCAGAAGAGGAGTCAGAAGAGACTAAATTGAGCCGAGAAATCATCTTAATCACCTCAAAATCCTATATAGATCACATATGTAAAGCATAGGTGCGGTTAAGAAATAATTTTCCGATTTGTGACTAGCACTTTTGCGCTAGCGTTTCGTTAAAAAGCCTCGTGATAACTAGGCTATACCTGTGTTTTTTGCCTCGTTCTGACCCAAAATTCCCTTTTCACAATACGGTACTTATCGTTACCCTTTCCCTAACTGATATTTAGCTAAGAAAAAAATGCTGAAAACGTTGCACAATTCTAAGAATCAACTTACTTTTGCAACCGCTTATACAGCACGCTTCTTTAGCTCAGCTGGTTAGAGCATCTGACTGTTAATCAGAGGGTCCAAGGTTCGAGTCCTTGAAGGAGCGCATAAATTGGAGTTACAGACTTAATTGTTTGTAGCTCCTTTTTTTTATTTGCCTTTTCTAGTATGCTAACCCCCTTAGTTCATAAACCTTACTGAGTAATAGTTTACTTTGAAAGTGAATTTATGTACCCTAGAAAAGAAGAGATGACCCTCTTGATCTTCACAATCAATTCTTGAGCAACTAGATTCGCGGATATTTAAAAAACACCTTCCAAAATATATCAAAAGCTTTAGTTTTCTCGCCATTGGTAAAAATAATAGCAGATGGACTTACTTTAATTTACTTTGGAGGATGAAGAGTAGATTAAATATCTTTATCTAATCACATTTTAAGAACGAATAATGTGCAGATAATCACATAATCCGAACGAACGAAAGGTTACGATTTATATAACTAGCAATCAAGAATCTCTTCCCACATCCCCCACAGATCGAGCCACACTATTAAAATAACTCTTCTCAGAAACCTCAGACCATTTAGAGATGCTATTACTGAAGGTTGAAAACGAATTGTATATCTCTTTGGCTTTAGGGTCTTTGTTTACGAGTTCTTGTACGGCCTCTGCGGTAAGTCTTCTGAGTTCATTCATAACCACAGCAGGAAACTTTTTGATCTCTACACCACCTTCATCTCTTATTTTATCCAAGTACAGACTGTTTTTGGCTTCAAATTCTGATAGTACCCAATGATTGGCTCGGAGAGCTGCGGTCTTTACTATGGCTTTTAAGTCAGGTGGTAAACTTTCAAATTTCTTCTTGTTTATTATCAATTCTAAGTTGGTCCCAGGTTCGTGCCAGCCGTTTACATAATAGTATTTGGCGATCTGATGAAAACCCATTTTGTAATCGTGGTAGGGGCCTATCCATTCTGTGGCATCTATGACGCCGCGTTCTAGTCCCGTGTATAATTCACTGCCGGCTAGTAGGACAGGAGATGCACCTATTTTTTTGAGTACGGCACCACCTAGGCCAGGCATTCTCATTTTGAGACCTTTGAAATCAGCAATTGAGTTGATTTGTTTGTTAAACCAACCGCCCATCTGGAATCCGGAATTTCCGAAAG
>JALZVB010000327.1 GCA_023300835.1 Saprospiraceae bacterium
GCTGGTCTTCTATCTTCTAACCAACCTTTCCAACCGCTCTCTACTGTGGCAATAGGAATACGGATCGATGCACCTCTATCCGATACACCATAACTAAAGTCGTGTATGGAGGCCGTTTCGTGTAATCCAGTCAATCGTTGACTATTGTATGCACCATAGACAGCAATATGCTCATCCTTTACTGGTCGGAAAGCTTCACATATTTTTTCATAAGTTTCTTGACTTCCGCAAGTTCTCAATACTGTGTTTGAAAAATTAGCATGCATACCTGATCCATTCCAATCTCCTTTTATCGGTTTAGGGTGATATTCAATATAATAACCAAATCTCTCGCTCAACCTATCTAGCAAATATCTTCCAATCCAAATTTCATCACCTGCCTTTTTAGCACCCTTTGCAAATAATTGAAATTCCCACTGTCCTGAAGCCACTTCTTGGTTGATACCTTCAAATTTTAATCCGGCATCAATACAAAGATTAACATGCTCTTCAACAAAATTTCGACCATAGGTGTTTTTTCCACCTACAGAACAATAATACAATCCCTGTGGCCCTGGGTATCCGCCTATTGGAAAACCTAATGGCAACTGAGTTGCTCTGTCCATAATGAAATATTCTTGCTCAAATCCAAACCAAAAATCATTATCGTCATCATCAATAGATGCTCTTGCATTGGATACATGTGGCGTTCTATCTGCGTTCAACACTTCATTCATTACCAAATATCCGTTCTTTCTTGCGGGATCAGGGTAAATCGCCACAGGCTTCAGCAGACAGTCAGAAGAACCGCCTTCTGCTTGCATAGTTGAAGATCCGTCAAATGACCATATAGGACATTCTTCAAGTGTCCCACCAAAGTTTTCTATTACCTTGGTTTTACTCCTCATATTCTGAGTCGGCTGGTAACCATCGAGCCAGATATATTCTAATTTAGACATTGCCATTTTCGAGATATTTGTTTTTAGAATTATTATTTTCTGAAATACGCTGCAATATAATTAAAGTATCTTTTCGGTAAAAAATAAATACTCTTTATCACAGTAATACCAATTTACCTTTTAAGATGCCGTATAAGATTTTAAAAAGAATTTGTTTAGCTCAAGGCGAAAAACGCAGTCATAGCCATAGCTATGACGAGTATTTTCAACGAAGAGATGGGCAAATTCTATTAAAATATGTGCGGCATTCTGAAGTTAAACTGGTACTAAGTACAGTAACATTCTAATATATATTCAATTCCAACGAATTACCGCTATTACAACTGAATGCCAAGCAGATAATAATATCCCTAACCCACCGATTAACCTATTTAATATACACTTCTTACATCATTACTACTTCTGGACTATCAAACGCAATAAGTATGCACCAGTATTTATCATGCTATAAAAGGGTCGCAAAAAAATGACCTGCATTTACCTATATTAGATGTTAATAATGCAGCAATCCTAATATATATGACCCTAAAGCTTAGCAGCCTTTATATTCTAATACTTCTTTTGTCTTCGTGCAGCGTAAATAAGCATGAAATGAAGGCAAATCTTAAGCCTCTTACGTCATATGTAAACCCATTTATAGGTACTGGAGGCCATGGTCATACTTATCCGGGTGCGACACTTCCATTCAGTATGATGCAATTAAGTCCTGATACGCGGTTAGATGGTTGGGATGGTTGTTCTGGATATCATTATAGTGATAATTACATTTATGGTTTTTCACATACACATCTCAGCGGTACTGGGGTAAGCGATTATGCAGACATCCTACTGATGCCGACTAACAAGGTGACTTTCAACAATGGGAGTAATGGTGAAAATGGCTATCGTGCCCATTTTTCTCATGAAAACGAAGTAGCAGAACCAGGTTATTATAGTGTCAATCTGGATAGTACGGATATAGACGTAGCCTTAACGGTTTCAAAGCGAAGTGGGATACATCAATATAAATTCCCTTCTACTGAAAATCAGATTGTAATACTTGATCTTGTCCATAGGGACGAAGTGTTAGATACAGAAATAGAAATTATATCTGACACCGAAATTCAAGGGCACAGACATAGTAAAGCATGGGCTAGTGATCAGCGCTTATTCTTCAACCTGCAAACGTCACACAAATTTACAAACACTGTAGAATCTTCTAATGAGAATGAGCCTGGCGGCAGACGTGTTGCTCTGCAGTTTATCAATCCTGACAATGACCCTGTATTTATAAAAGTAGGTATAAGTGCTGTAGATGAAACTGGGGCAAAAAACAACTTAGAACAAGAAATAGGAAATAAAAGCTTCAAGCAAATAAAAAAAGAAGCGCAAGATATTTGGGAAAATCAGTTGCGTAAAATTACTGTTGAGAGTAAGGACATTAATTACATGACTAACTTTTACACATCGCTATATCACGTTTCCCTAGCGCCTAACTTATATCAAGATGTTGATGGACGTTATAGAGGATTGGATTTAAAAATACATGAAAGTAAGGACTTTGATTACTACACAGTCTTTTCACTTTGGGATACATACCGCGCTGCTCATCCGCTTTACACGATTATAGAACAAGACAGAACTAATGATTTTATAAATACATTTCTAGCAAAACAGGATGAAGGTGGCATAATGCCTATTTGGGATCTAGCTGCTAACTACACAGGTTGTATGATAGGTTATCATGCCGTTCCAGTTATAGCAGACGCCTACTTAAAAGGTATAAGAGGATATGATTCTGAAAAAGCGTTAAATGCCATGCTCCATAGTGCCAGTCAAGATAAACTAGGACTTGCATCTTATAAAACAAATGGATTTATTCCAGTAGAAAAAGAGAGTGAGTCTGTTTCCAAAACACTAGAATACGCCTACGACGACTGGACAATAGCACAGATGGCTAAGTCTATGAATAAAACTGAAATCTATAAAGACTATACAGAACGTGCACAGAATTATAAAAATATATTTGACCCTGAAACACAGTTTATGCGGGGTCGTTTTCGTAATACATGGTTTTCCCCATTTGATCCTTATGAGGTTAACTTCAACTATACAGAAGCTAACGCTTGGCAGTACAGTTATTACGTACCACAAGATGTCTCGGGCCTTATAAATCTATTGGGCGGAAAATACAAGCTAGAATATAACTTAGATAAATTGTTCTCTGCCAATGATAAAACATCTGGCAGTCATCAAGTTGACATCACTGGTTTGATAGGTCAATATGCACATGGTAATGAACCAAGTCATCACATGGCTTACCTTTATAATTTTGTAAATAAGCCGCACAAAACCCAAGAAAAAATACATCAGATTCTCACTGAGTTATACAGCAATACACCAGATGGAATTTCTGGCAATGAAGATTGTGGTCAGATGAGCGCCTGGTATATTTTCAGTTCATTAGGTTTCTATCCTGTGACACCAGGCTCTAATGATTATATCATAGGAACGCCATTATTCGATAAAGGAACGATCAACTTAGAAAACGGAAATCAGTTTAATATTACAACTGAAAACCTAAGCGACACAAACAAGTACATAGAATCAGTTACGCTAAATGGCAAACCTCTAGATCAATCTTACATTTCTCATAGTACAATTATCAATGGTGGTAATCTACATTTTAAAATGACAGAAAGCCCATCAGACTGGGCAACCACAGAAGGACAAGAACCTGTAACTGAAATTACAGACCATCTAATAGTTTCTCCACCATTTATCTCTACGGGAGAAATAGCATTTAACGGATCTACAGAAGTCCAATTAAAAAGCAATACGCAAAACGCTTCTATATTCTATTCTCTAAATGATAAGGATTACAAAACATACAGCAGTCCTTTTTCTATTTCTGAAGCAGCAACTCTAAGTGTCTATTCTGAATTGAATGAAAAAAAGAGCCAAATAATTACAACACAATTCTTTAAAATAGACCCGAATCTATCTGTAAAATTAGATTCTGAATATGCCAACCAATATAACGGCGGTGGTAAGGACGCATTGATCGATGGCATACTAGGCGCTGAAGATTTCAGAACGGGTACATGGCAAGGCTATTATGACACAGATGTGATTGCAACCGTAGACTTAGGGAATCTAAAAGTTATCAAAGAAGTAAATGTAAATTTCCTACAAGATCAACGTTCATGGATTTTCTATCCAACTAAAGTAGAATGCCTAGTTTCTGAAGATGGCGAACGTTTTAATCCGCTGACAGAAGAAATTGCATTTGATATTACCTTACCATCGGAAGAGGTAAGTATAAAAACAACAACATTTAACCAAAGCGGTAGCTATCGCTATATAAAGATTATAGCCACAACATTAGGCGAACTGCCTGAGTGGCATCTTGGCAATAAGCATGATGGCAGAAGCTGGCTATTTATAGATGAAATAACAATACAATAAAAACAAACATGACTGAATCAAAATCCTATCGCTCCTCATTTATTCTATTAACCACATTGTTTTTCCTATGGGGCTTTATTACAGTACTCGTAGATTCACTGGTTCCTAGACTGAGAGAATTATTTACGTTATCCTACTCAGAAGCAATCTTGGTACAATTTGCTTTTTTTGGGGCTTACTTTGTATTATCAATTCCAGCCAGTTATATTCTTTCTAAAATTGGATATAAGAAAGGTATTATTCTAGGTCTTATGACGATGGCGCTGGGTTGCTTATTATTTTATCCTGCGGCATCTTATCGTATTTTTGGTGTTTTTCTATTAGCCTATTTTATTCTTGCTGGTGGAATCACCATACTACAAGTAGCGGCTAATCCATTTGTGGCAGCACTAGGAAGTGAAGATGATGCCTCAAGTCGATTAAACTTATCACAAGCCTTTAACTCTCTTGGAGCTGCGATAGCTCCAGCCATAGGTGCTTTGTTTATCCTAAGTGATAAGATAAAAGACAAAGCTGAAATCGCATCATTAAGTGAATCCGCACAGCAGGCATACTTAACAGCAGAAGCGTCAGCTGTTCAAAAACCATTTCTAGGATTAGCATTATTTATAACGCTTATTGCTGTATTCTTTATCTTTGCAAAACTACCTAAATTAATAAGCGAGAAAAGTACAGGTACCTACGGCGATGCCTTCATGCAACCTAATCTAATGCTAGGTGTACTTGGTATTTTCTTTTATGTCGGTGCCGAAGTATCTATAGGGAGTTTCTTGGTTAACTATTTTCAAGAAATGAATATGGTTCCTCTTATTACAGAAAACAGCACCATGATGGGCATAGCAGATCTTATCGCAAAGATATTCAACAAGTCATTAGTCGGTGCTGACGATAAAGCGCTATTGGGGATATTTGTGATTTTTTACTGGTCAGGTGCGATGATAGGTCGATTTGTAGGATCATATTTAACTAAGGTTATGAGTCCTGGTAAAGTCCTTTCAATATTTGCTTCAATAGCCATTATTCTAATTTTGACTTCAATTAATACAACTGGATTATTTTCAATGTGGAGTATCTTATGTGTAGGATTATTTAACTCAATTATGTTCCCAACTATTTTCACATTAGCACTAGATGGTATTGGAGACTTAAAACCTAAAGGTTCAGGATTATTATGCACAGCTATCGTAGGTGGGGCTTTTATTCCATTGTTCTGTGGAACAATAATTGACGTTTCTGGATTTGCCGTTGCATTTACTTTTGTTACAATATGCTATGGTTATATTTTTTATTACGGAATCAGAAACTACAGAAAAGACATTGCGATATAAATGATGTCATTTATGTTTCAATTATGATATACAATAGATTGTAGTTCCTGTTTTTTTTCTAAACAAACCACACTATGAAAAGAAGAAAATTCATAAAGAAAACAACCCTAGCGGGTATAGGAATAGCCACAGGAACTACAATCACGGCATGTAACAATAATCTTAACAGATCAGCCTCAGTAAATTCTAAAGAAGAAAAACAAACAATGAATAATTCACTGAAGCCATTTCCAATAGCGATATGTACTTGGGCATTTACTAAAGCCAATGCCAAAGCTGGAGAAGAATTATCAAATAGTAAATCAGCACTGGATGCCGCTATTGCGGGGGTAGAAGTAGAAGAAGAAAATCTTAAAAACACGACCGTAGGAAAAGGAGGTGCGCCTGACCGCGAAGGTAATGTTACGCTTGATGCCTGTGTCATGAACCCACAAGGAGATTGTGGTGCAGTAGTATGTGTCAATACCATTACCAATGTTGCAGCGCTTGCTAGAAAGGTAATGGAAGAGACACCACATGTCATGCTTGCTGCTGAAGGGGCAGAAGAATTTGGATATAGTCAAGGTTTCAAAAAAGAAAACCTATTGACTGAAGCCTCTAAAAAAGAGTGGGAAGAATGGAAGAAATCTCCAGAATACAAACCCATTATTAATATCGAAAACCATGATACCATAGGCATGCTTACCATTGATAAAAATGGTGACATTGCTGGTGCCTGCACAACCTCTGGTTTGTCTTACAAAATGAAAGGCCGTGTAGGCGATTCTCCGATAATTGGTTCGGGATTGTTTCTAGATAACGAGATCGGTGGTGCCGTAGCTACAGGAATGGGAGAAGAAGTCATGAAAACGGTAGGCAGTTTCTTAATAGTAGAATTAATGCGTAATGGCATGACACCACAGGCCGCTTGCGAAGAAGCTATAAGACGTATCGTATCCAAAAATGATCGCCATAAAGATTTCCAAATTGCCTATATCGCTATAAATAAAGCTGGAGAAGTCGGTTCGTATTGTATACACGAAGGCTTTACCTACATGAAGTATCAAAATGGTGTAAATGAAAATGTGAAATCTGGGTTTGTGTTATAGTAATCCAAATTACATGAAGCACCATTTCAGTACTCTATAAAGTATCCAAACTAAAATCAGCCCAAAAACTATTGTGACAACTAAACCTATTGGCGTTGCAAGAATAGAAAGTAGAGCAGTCAATTTAGACATCCCTATAAATACAAATAAAATTATTAAGATGCCTAGGATTTTCTTAAGGTTCATGTTTGTATTGCTAGGTTTATAGTCTATTTCATACGGTTTATTTATTAACGAGAAATAAAAGACAAATTGAAGTGTAGCTAAAAGTTCACATTTCGAAGCATTTTGGCTGCAATTGAGTTTCAATAAGATGTGTTATATCTCAATTCATCTTTCTATATAAATACATATTCCCATCAACAGGTGTCGCATCACCATATATATATTCTTCGCAAAAATGGTTGATGAATAACCCTTCTACATTTTCTGACAATGTTAAAGTAAAGAAATCTCTACCCGCCGAATTAACCAATTCAATATCCCAAGTAAGAGTTCTAATCGTATCAATAAACCCATTACTAAAATCAAACTCCAACTCACCATCACAGAATACAATGTATCCACAAGGCTGAGAAATTGCGGGAATCCAGCCCTCCCCATGGCCTATTAATTCCCACTTACCTCGTAGACTATCTTTTATCATTTGTATAGACGATAACTCATTCTCCATACATTCCGTCATAATAGCTCTTTCTGTATCATCAATGAATCCGTCCATATTATCATCATTCTGAACGAACTCACAGTCATAAGTCATTTCACTTATTTCAGTGGTCTCAGTTGTTTCATCGACATCTATAGTCTCATTTTCGCCACAGGAGAATAGTATAATACATAGTGCCAAAAAAGTAATGATTGGATTAAATGTCTTCATTAGAAGTTTGTTTTAGTCATTGCTTACATAGGTAAAGATCGCGGTAATCCATAAAGCGTTGCCTGTTTTAATGAGATTTAACCTAATATCCATTTACATAGGAATGCTTTTATCAGCATGTTATTCCTTTACAAACAACATAGTCTCACTTTTATTATTATCATACATATATGTTACAACCATCAGATATGTGTGACATACCTTTAAATAAGCTGATTTGAACCCAACCCCTGCTGCCCCAACTTAAATTGCATCAGCTCTGCAATTTGTTGAGCTCTTGTAATAGCTTGCTCTGAGATCACACCTTGGTAATGCGTCCTAATTGTAGATTCCCAATACCCCAACCACAGTACAAAGTGTTGAGGTTTGAGTTTTGATTTTTTACTCAGCTCTAGGTGCTTGAGCATGGGATTTCCTTTGTACTTGACTGTATCCAGTAAGGTTGTTTCCCAGAAATCGCAAATGACGGGCAAGTGTATTTCAAAATTTAGTTTGACCACCTCTGTAAAGAATGTGCCTATGGTGTCATCAGAGACAACTTGCTTATAGAATTCAGCAACGATAAATTCTATATCTGAGCGACCTTGTATATCTGGCAGTGACGCCATAGTTTAACTGATATTATCTTTTGAGCAATCCTTTAGCGGCAGCTTCAATATCTTTTATACTCAAACCATATTTTTCTAAAAGCTGATCAGGAGATCCACTTTCTCCAAATGAATCATTGACAGCAACCATAGCCATAGGAGCAGGATTTTCTCTCGCTAATAAACTGGCGATACTTTCTCCTAAGCCTCCAGCCATCTGGTGTTCTTCAGCGACTAAGCAACGACCTGTCTTCTTTACAGATTTTAAGATAGCAGGAGCATCTAGTGGCTTGATTGTATGTATGTTAATGAGTTCTACTGAGACACCTTTTTTCTCTAAAGCTCTAGCCGCTTCTACAGCGTACCATACCATGTGTCCCGTCGCAACTATAGTAATATCTTTCCCTTCGTTAAGTTTAAGGGCTTTTCCTATTTCAAATTTACCCTTTGGCATAAACACAGGCCAGCCTGGTCTTCCAAATCTGAGATAAACCGGTCCATGATGATCTGCAATAGCTAGCGTCGCTTCTTTGGTTTGGTTATAATCACATGGATTGATAACTGTCATACCGGGTAACATTTTCATCATTCCGACATCTTCTAGTATCTGATGCGTTGCGCCATCTTCCCCCAGTGTCAAACCGGCATGAGAAGCACAGATTTTTACATTCTTATCAGAGTAAGCTACTGATTGTCTGATCTGATCATAAACTCTACCTGTAGAGAAATTGGCAAATGTTGTCGTAAATGGAATCTTACCCGCCGTAGCAAGACCTGCAGCGATGCCGATCATATTAGCTTCAGCGATACCGACTTGGATAAATCGCTCAGGGTTCTCATCTATAAATGTCTGAATCTTAAGAGAGCCTACAAGATCAGCGCATAAGGCAACGACCTTATCATTGGTTCTACCCAGCTCTGTCATCGCATCTCCAAATCCGTTTCGAGTCGCTTTCTTTTCTGTATATGTAAGTTTATCTAGCATGTCTATTTCTTCTATAGGTAATTCTGAATAATGGGATGATTATAGGTGATTCTTATCTTTAATAGATCTAGTAATCTCCCAGTGTTTCTTCTAGTTGCTTCAATGCCACTTTAGTCTGATCTGCATTAGGGGCTTTTCCGTGCCAGTGGTGGGTACCTGCCATGAAATCTACGCCTTGTCCCATATTTGTCTTCATTAAGATGACGATGGGTTTTCCTTGTGTAGAAAGGTCTTTGGCATAATCCATTGTAATCATCATATCTGCATAATCATGCCCATCCATTTCCAGTACATGCCAGCCGAAAGTCTGCCATTTACCTCTGAGATCTCCTAGGCTCAATACTTTATCGTTAGGACCATCAATCTGCTGACCATTCCAGTCTACAGTTACAATCAGGTTATCTACCTTGTTATGTGCTGCAAACATGATCGCTTCCCAGTTTTGACCTTCCTGCAGTTCGCCATCGCCAGTAAGTACATATACTAAGCTCTTATCCTTATCCATTTTTTTGGCCATAGCCACACCGAGTGCTACAGATATGCCTTGTCCCAGTGACCCTGAGGCTACTCTTATGCCAGGTAACCCTTCATGTGTAGCGGGATGACCTTGCAAACGAGAATTAAGTTTACGAAAAGTTGCTAATTCACTTACTGGAAAATAACCACTACGAGCCAAAACACTGTACCATACAGGTGATATATGGCCGTTGGATAAGAAAAACACGTCCTCTCCCTTGCCTTCCATATTGAACTTAGGGTCGTGATTCATCACCTCAAAATATAGTGCCGTAAGAAAATCAGCACAACCCAGCGAACCTCCAGGGTGCCCAGAATTCACTGCAGATACTTGTCTTATGATATCACGACGTACTTGTGATGCTATTTTCTTGAGATCTTCTATGCTGGCCATTGTCAATTGGGTTAGTAATAATTAAGCTAAGATGATGCAAATATACTACTCTGTGACAGGGGTCGTAATTATATA
>JALZVB010000328.1 GCA_023300835.1 Saprospiraceae bacterium
GGTCATGGTCTAGGTAAAGCTAGAGATGTTCAAGAATGCATTGCTAAGGCTGTTGATGATGCGAGAAAAAACCTTATTACTATTCCTATTATTAAAGGGACTATTCCTCACCAACAGTTAGGTAAATATGGTGCAGGTAAAGTTTTTATAAAGCCTGCTTCTGATGGTACAGGAGTAATAGCTGGTGGTGCAATGAGAGCGGTTCTAGAAATAGCGGGCATACAAAATGTTTTGGCTAAATCTCAAGGATCTTCTAATCCGCACAATGTTGTTAAAGCGACTATAAATGCATTATCCAATTTGAGAAGTCCTCAGGATGTTGCAAAACAAAGAGGTATTTCATTAGAAAAACTATTTGAAGGATAACAATGGGAAAATTAAAATTAACACAAGTTAAGAGTGTAATAGATAGAAGTAGAAAGCAAAAAGATACAATGATTGCTTTAGGCTTGAGAAGAATGAATCATACTGTGGTAAAAGAGGCTTCACCTCAAGTTTTAGGTATGGTAGAAAAAGTTAAACACCTACTAATAGTAGAACAAGCTTAAATCCTAAAAAAAGACAATTATGCAGTTACATAATTTAACACCTGCGAAAGGTTCAATAAAGAAAAGAAAAAGAATAGCACGTGGACCTGGTTCAGGACATGGTGGTACTTCTACAAGAGGTCATAAAGGAGCAAAGTCACGTTCTGGTTATAAAAGCAGAAGAGGATTTGAAGGTGGTCAGATGCCATTACAAATGAGACTACCTAAAAGAGGTTTCAAAAGTCCAAATAAAGTAATTTATTCTGTTGTAAGTGTTGAAAGATTACAAGAAATAAAGGATACTTATGGTCTTAGTGAGATTAGCACTGCAGCCTTATATGAAAAGAAGTTAATTAAAAAAACCGATTTAGTAAAGGTTCTTGCAGATGGAGAAATTACTTCAGCGATCAACGTTAAGGTTAATGCTATTTCAAAAAAGGCTCAAAGTCTTATTGAAGCTAAAGGTGGTACTGTAACCATACTTTAAGTTTCTTTTAATGAGTTAAAAACTAAGAATGAACAGGTTTATTGAGACACTACAGAATATCTGGAAGATAGAGGAACTAAGAAATAGAATTCTTTTTACTCTAGTATTATTAGCTATATATAGATTAGGATCGTTTATAGTTTTACCTGGTGTAAACTCAGCGGCTCTTGAAAACGCTGTTAGTAATAATAGTAATGACATCCTCGGATTGATCAACACATTTACTGGTGGTGCTTTTAACCAAGCTGCAGTATTTGCCTTAGGGATAATGCCTTACATAACAGCATCTATCATAATTCAGTTATTAGGTTTTGCTGTTCCATATTTTCAAAAATTGCAATCACAAGAAGGAGAGTCTGGTCGTAAAAAGCTTACTCAAATAACTAGAATTCTAACAGTTTTGATTACCCTTGTTCAAGGTGGAGGTTATCTTACATATATAAGTTCTATGCCTGGTGCGGTTCATGCTTCTTTAAGCCCGTCTGTATTTTGGTTTTCTAATATTATTATACTTTCTGCTGGTACTATCTTTGCGATGTGGTTAGGCGAAAAAATAACTGATAGAGGTATAGGTAATGGTGTATCGTTACTAATAACAATAGGAATAATAGCAATTTTGCCAAGAGCTTTTGTAACTGAGGTATCTTCTCAGTTTAATGCATCTGGAGGTTTTCTTTTAATACTTGAATTTGCTGCATTGTTTTTCGTTGTTTTAGCAACTGTGCTTATTGTTCAAGGTGTTAGAAGAATTCCAATTCAATTTGCAAAAAGAATGGTGGGTAGAACAGGTGAAAACTTACCTGCTGCTGGATCAAGAGACTTTATTCCACTAAAAGTGAATGCTTCAGGGGTAATGCCAATAATATTTGCACAGGCAATAATGTTTTTACCAGTAACTGTTGCACAATGGTTTTCTGATGGTGCGCCTAATGGTATAATGATGAGTTTAAGTGATTGGAAATCAGTTCCTTATAATATTTTATTCTTTGTATTAGTCGTTGTATTTACTTACGTATATACTGCCTTACTAGTAAATCCGCAACAGTATTCAGAGTATTTGAAAAGACAAAATGCATTTATACCTGGAGTAAAACCAGGTAAAATGACACAAGAATATATTGATACACTTACAACTAGAGTGACATTGCCTGGTTCAATATTTTTAGGATTAATCTCTATTTTGCCAGCAATAGTTGCTGCATCTGGAGTTAACGATTCATTTGCATTGTTTTTCGGTGGAACGTCGCTTTTAATATTAGTTGCTGTTGTTCTTGATACTTTGCAACAGATTGAAAGTTATCTTCTAATGAGAAAATATGATGGACTAGTTAAATCTGGTAGAATTAAGGGAAGAAGTGGTATGCAAACCATAGGTGCAGGAATGTAATATGATTTTCTATAAGACAACAGAAGATATAGCCTATATAAAGGAAAGTTGCATGTTAGTGTCAAGGACATTAGCACATGTAGCAGCTTTAATAAAACCAGGAGTAACTGGTATTGAACTAGATAAGGCAGCTGAAGAGTTTATACTTGATAACAATGCTAAACCTGGGTTTAAAGGATACAATGGTTTTCCTGCAAGTTTGTGTATTTCAATTAATGAAGCAGTTGTTCATGGAATTCCAACTGATGTTCCATTTGAAGACACTGATATTGTCAGTATAGATTGTGGATCTTTTATGAATGATTATTTTGGTGATTCCGCTTTCACTTTTGCTATGGGTGCAGTAACTGATGAAGTAATGGCATTATTAGTTTCTACTAATGAATCTCTATACCAAGGTATAGAAAGTGCGAAAATAGGTAACCGAATAGGAGATATAAGCTATGCTATTCAAAAGCATAATGAAGATCGTAATTATACTATAGTAAGAGAATTAGTTGGTCATGGTATAGGAAAAAATCTTCATGAAAAGCCAGAAGTTCCAAATTTCGGTAAAAGAGGAAGAGGTCCTATGATCAAGAGTGGTTTAGTAATAGCGATTGAACCAATGGTAAACCTGGGTGGAAAAGCAGTTAAACAATCTAAAGATGGTTGGACAATTGTAACAAAAGATAATTCGCCTTCTGCACATTATGAACATACAATCGCGGTTACAAAAGATGGGACAGAAATACTGTCAGATCATAGCATAATAAACGAAGTAGTAAGAAAAAACGATAACATCAGGAATATTTCCTAAATTAAAACGATATTCGCACTCCAAAATCAAAAAGTGGCTAAAAAAGATTTGATACAGCAAGATGGTACGATTGAAGAAGCACTATCGAATGCGATGTTCAGAGTTAGATTGGAAAATGAGCACCTTATTGTAGCTACAATTTCTGGTAAAATGAGAATGCACTACATAAGAATATTACCAGGTGATAAGGTAGCCGTTGAAATGTCACCTTATGATCTTACAAGAGGAAGAATAACTTATAGATATAAATAAGATGAAAGTAAAAGCATCAATAAAAAAGCGTTCAGTTGACTGTAAAATAGTCAGAAGACACGGAAAATTGTATATTATTAATAAAAAGAACCCTAGGTTCAAGCAAAGACAAGGATAGGCCATGGCAAGAATAGCAGGTGTAGACTTACCCAAAAACAAAAGAGGATGTATAAGTTTGACTTATATATACGGAATTGGTGAATCCAAAGCTCGAGAAATATTACAAACTGTTGGTTTAGATGGTGATGTAAAAGTTAATGATTGGAATGATGATAATATCAAGTCAATCTCCAAGCTTATACAAGATGACTATCTGGTCGAAGGTGAATTAAGAAGTGAATTACAGACCAATATTAAAAGGTTGATGGATATCGCTTGTTATAGAGGTCTTAGACACAGAAAAGGACTACCCGTTAGAGGTCAGAGAACCCAAACTAACGCAAGGACTAGAAAAGGAAGAAAAAAGACTGTTGCTAACAAAAAGAAAGCTACTAAATAATGGCAAAAGCTAAAGGAAAAAGGAAAGTAAATGTTGAGCCTGAAGGTATAGCATACATTCAAGCAAGTTTTAACAACATTATTATATCTCTTACCAACAAACAAGGCCAAGTAATCTCTTGGGGTTCTGCTGGTAAATCAGGATTCAGAGGTTCTAAGAAAAATACACCTTTCGCTGCTCAGTTAGCTGCTAAAGATGCTGCTCAGGTAGCATATGATGCAGGTATGAGATTCGCTGAGGTTATGGTTAAAGGGCCAGGGTCTGGACGTGAAGCAGCAATAAGAGCTATTGATGAGATAGGGATAAGAGTAACAACAATTAAAGATGTTACCCCAGTACCTCACAATGGATGCCGTCCACCTAAGAGAAGAAGAGTTTAATTCAAATTTTACAAAGAGAAAATTATAGCATCTAATGGCTAGATATACAGGACCTACAACTAAAATAGCAAGGAAGTTTGGTGAAGCGATCTTTGGACCAGATAAGAGTTTCGAGAAGAAGAAGTATCCTCCTGGGATGCATGGGAACGGTAAAAGAAGAAAGCAGAAATCTGATTATGCTGTCCAGTTAATGGAAAAGCAAAAAGCTAAATACACTTACGGTGTTTTAGAAAGACAATTTAGAAATCTGTTTGTAAAAGCAAGTAGTAAGAGTGGTGTGACTGGTGAGGTTCTCTTACAATTCTTAGAAGCTAGATTGGATAATGTGGTTTATAGATTAGGTGTTTCGCCTACAAGAAGAGGATCAAGACAATTGGTTTCTCACAAACATATTCTTGTAAACGGAATACTTACTAATATTCCATCGTACCACTGCAAGCCAGGTGACGTTATTTCAGTAAGAAATAAATCAAAGAATCTAGAAATAGTAACCAATAGTATAGGAGCTAGATCTAAAGATGTTAAAAAGTGGAATTGGTTAGAGTGGAATCCAGAAAGACAGGAAGGTACTTTTATAGTTTATCCAGAAAGAGAAAATATTCCGGAAAATATAAATGAACAGTTAATTGTCGAACTCTATTCTAAGTAATAGAATTCGTTTTTAAACTAGCCGGTTAGACTTTTGTTTAACTCGGCTTAATTTATTTAGTAAGTCAGACTTATAAACTACATATGAGTATTTTAAACTTCCAGAGACCCAATAAAATTTTACTTACAAAGGCAACTGAGTTCGAAGGTTCGTTCGAATTTAAGCCTTTAGAACCGGGTTTTGGTCAAACAATAGGGAATTCACTAAGAAGAGTTTTATTATCTTCTTTAGAAGGACATGCAATTTCAGCGATAAGAATCGCTGGTGTTGATCATGAGTTTTCTACTATCAAAGGAGTAATAGAGGATGTCGTTGACATTATACTAAACTTGAAGCAAATAAGGATAAAACCACAACAAGAAATAGAAACTGATAGTGAAAAAATATATTTAACTATCAGTGGTAAAGAACAATTGACAGGTGCTGATATAGAAGCACATACTAATATGTTCAAGGTAATGAATCCGGACATGATTATTTGTAACATGGAGAAATCTGTAAATCTAGAGATAGAGCTTACTGTTACAAAAGGTAGAGGATATGTTTCTGCTAGTGAGTTACTAAGTAAAGATGCACCTATAGGTGTTATCCCTGTAGATGCAATATATACACCTATCAAAAATGTTGCCTACAAAGTAGAAAGTACAAGAGTAGGACAGAGAACAGATTACGAAAAACTTATTCTTGATATTGTAACTGACGGTACTATACATCCAGAAGAAGCGGTAAAAGAAGCATCTCGTATATTGATTCAGCACCTAATGTTAGTTACTGATGAAAATATAACATTCGAAACAGAGAAGAGTAGAGAAGACGATATAGTTGATGAGCATATTTTACATATGCGTAAGTTACTTAAGACTCCTTTAGAGGATCTTGATCTATCTGTAAGAGCTTATAACTGTTTGAAAGCAGCTAAAATAAATTCATTAGGCGAAATGGTAAGATATGATACCAATGAACTATTGAAATTTAGAAATTTTGGAAAGAAGTCTTTAGTAGAAATTGAGGAGTTACTACAAAACAAAGGTTTAACTTTCGGAATGGATTTGTCTAAATATAAATTAGACGAAGAGTAAACTAAGTATGAGTTTGGATCGCGTTGACTCACTAGGATCCATTATTTAATTGCAATTACCGTAGTATCATCATAAACAGGTCAGCTAGAAAAGATATTATAGTGTTGCTAGTATATATGTCATGAGACACGGAAAGAAATTTAACCATTTAGGAAGACAAAAGGGCCATAGATTAGCCCTTCTTAAAAATCTATCAAACTCTTTGATAGAACATAAGAGAATTAATACAACATTGGCAAAAGCGAAAGCACTTAGAAAGCATATTGAGCCTATAATTACAAAGGGAAAATCAAACGATACGCATTCAAGAAGAGTAGTGTTTAAATATCTACAAGATAAAGAAAGCGTTAAAGAATTATTTGGCCCAATAGCTGAAAAAATCGGTGCTAGACCAGGAGGATATTTAAGAATATTCAAAACAGGCTTTAGAAAAGGAGATGGCGCAGAAATGGCTATGATAGAGTTTGTTGATTACAATGATGTTTATGTTAACGGTAAGTCAACAAAAGCAGGTAAGAAAACAAGAAGAAGAGGTAAGAAATCTGGCTCTACAGCTGCAGCAGTAGCTACTACAGCAGCTAAAGGTTCTGAAGAAGAAGAGTAACAGATTGATAATCTAGAAATATATAGGGCGATAACATTTATTTGTTGTCGCTCTTTTTTTATATCTATTCTGATATTGTGATTATCACACTAAGTATTATCTTTAATTCAAAATCAACTACTAATGGAGTTTTATGCTAACAATGCTGTGCTTATCCTTGAAGATGGTTCAGTATTCTATGGAAAAGCTGCAGGTTCTAAAGGAATGGCTACTGGTGAAATTTGTTTTAATACTGGAATGACTGGTTACCAGGAGATCTTTACTGATCCTTCTTATAGT
Source organism: Saprospiraceae bacterium (assembly GCA_023300835.1). Lineage (GTDB taxonomy): Bacteria > Bacteroidota > Bacteroidia > Chitinophagales > Saprospiraceae > RFSX01. Next base: position 6,943 of record JALZVB010000328.1, read on the forward strand.
GGCCAAATACTGATAAATACAAATGCACATATTGGAAATTATGGTGTTATGCAATCTGATGAACAATCAGATCGTGTTCAGATAGCTGGTTTAATTTGTAAGAACTTTACAGAACAGTATTCTCGGCCATTGGCGGATAATAATATTCAGAAGTATTTAGACGATAACAAAATAGTTTGCATTCATCAGTTAGACACTAGAGCTATCGTTAGGCACATCAGAAACAAAGGTGCTATGAATTGTCTGATCTCTACGGATGTTCTTGACATTGATATATTGAAGTCTAAATTATCTGAAGTACCTTCTATGGAAGGCTTGGAATTGGCTTCTCATGTAAGTACTAAAGAAGTTTATGATTTGGGAGATGTTAATTCCGCTATTAAGATAGCTGTCATGGATTACGGTGTCAAAAAGAATATCCTTAATTGTTTAGTTGAAAGAGGAGCACATTTAAGAGTATACCCTGCTAAAACTAGTTTTCAAGACATTCTTGGTTTTGGTGCAGATGGCTACTTCTTGTCTAATGGTCCTGGAGATCCATCTGCAATGGATTATGCAATAGTTACTATTAAGGCAATTTTAGGCCTAAAAAAACCAGTGTTTGGAATTTGTTTAGGACACCAATTATTAGCATTAGCAAATGGAATTCCTACATATAAAATGCACAATGGGCATAGAGGAATAAATCATCCCGTTAAGAATATTGTAACAGGCTATTGTGAAATCACTAGTCAGAACCATGGATTTGGCGTAAGTCCAGAAGCCATACATAAAAGTGATAAAGTAGAAATTACACATGTTAATCTCAATGATGATACAATTGAAGGGATAAAAGTTGTAGGCCTGCCTGCTGCTTCTGTTCAATACCATCCTGAGTCGTCACCAGGTCCGCATGATTCTAGGTATCTGTTTGATGATTTTATTTCATTAATAAAGAAGACTAAAAACTAGATATGAGCAGAATAGCAGATATAGTAGCAAGACAAATCTTGGATTCAAGAGGAAACCCAACTATTGAGGTGGATGTAATAACAGAGAATGGCTACTTAGGTAGAGCTGCTGTTCCATCAGGTGCCTCTACAGGTAAATACGAGGCTGTAGAATTAAGAGATGGAGATATCACCGCTTACTTAGGTAAAGGAGTATTGAAAGCAGTAGCTAATGTTAATGGACCTATTCTTGAAGCTTTATCAGGGGTAAGTGTTTTGGATCAAAGACTTATAGACTCTATAATGATCTCATTAGATGGGACGGAAAACAAAGGAAGTTTAGGCGCCAATGCTATTCTAGGTGTTTCTTTGGCGGCAGCTAAAGCGGCTTCTATAGAATCAGGTCAACCTTTATATAAGTACATAGGTGGAGTAAATGCCCATACTCTACCAGTACCAATGATGAACATTATCAATGGTGGATCTCATGCGGATAACAGTATTGATTTCCAAGAGTTTATGATTGTACCATTAGGAGCTGATACTTTTTCTGAAGGACTTAGAATGGGAGTTGAAGTTTTCCATCACCTGAAAAAAGTCCTTAAATCTAAAAATTACTCAACTAATGTAGGTGATGAAGGTGGATTTGCTCCAAATATAAAATCAAATACAGAAGCTGTAGAAACTGTACTTCAGGCAATAGAAAGCGCTGGATACAGACCTGGTGAAGATATTTATCTTGCAATGGACGCAGCTGCTTCTGAGTTTTATAATAGTGAAGAAAAGGTGTATCACCTGCATAAATCAACTGGTGAAAAGTTGTCTTCAGACGACATGGTGTCTTTCTGGGCGGATTGGGTAAATAAATACCCATTTTTCTCTATTGAGGATGGTCTTGATGAGGACGATTGGGTATCTTGGGGTAAACTTACAGCAGCAGTAGGAAATAAAGTACAATTGGTAGGTGATGATTTGTTTGTCACAAATACCAAGAAGTTACAAAGGGGTATAAATGAAAAATCTGCCAATTCAATTCTTATAAAAGTAAACCAAATAGGTTCTCTAACAGAAACTATAGATGCTGTAAGCCTTGCTAAGGCTCACAGTTTTACATCTGTAATGAGCCATAGATCTGGAGAAACAGAGGATGTTACTATTGCAGATCTTGCAGTTGCGCTTAATACAGGCCAAATTAAGACGGGGTCTGCATCTAGAAGTGATCGTATAGCAAAGTATAACCAACTCTTAAGAATTGAACAAGAACTGGGGGCAATGGCCTATTATCCTGGAAAATCTATATTAAAGTAATAGTTTACATATATTTGTAGCTTAATCTTCTTCATGCAATTCAATGATAAGATAGCTTATATTTCCTCTCTTACTAAGGGTAAGAAGTGGATTAACAGATATACTTTATTAGTGTTTGCTTTTATTGTTTGGGTTAGTGTATTTGATAAATACAATCTATTCACACAAATAAAGTTAAATCAGTCGATAAACGTTCTTGAAGCTCAGAAGCTTGAATATGAAGAACAACTGGAAGAAGCTAAAATTGAACAAAAGTTGATCAATTCTGATAAAGAAAAATACGGAAGAGAGAAATATCTTTTCCACAGAGAAAACGAAGAAATAATCCTAATAAAATAAATAAATGGCGGTACTTGTTACAAAAGAATCTAAGATAATAGTTCAAGGATTCACAGGTAAAGAAGGTAGTTTTCACTCTTCTCAAATGATAGAGTATGGCACGCCTATAGTGGGCGGTGTAACTCCAGGAAAAGGAGGTCAAGAGCACCTAGGTTTACCTGTATGGAATACAGTTTCAGATGCAGTGGAAAAAGCTGGAGCTGATACTTCAATTATATTCGTTCCGCCTCCATATGCAGGTGATGCGATCATGGAAGCAGCAGCAGCAGGAATCAAAGTGATTATCTGTATAACTGAAGGTATTCCAGTACAAGATATGGTGAAAGTAAAAGCTTACATCAACGACTTCGATTGTAGACTAATAGGCCCTAATTGTCCAGGTGTTATGACACCAGGCCAAGCTAAAGTAGGTATCATGCCTGGATTTATACATAATCCTGGTAAAATAGGTATCGTATCAAGATCAGGTACGTTAACATATGAAGCTGTTGATCAAGTAACTAAAGCAGGTATGGGTCAATCAACTTGTATCGGAATAGGAGGAGATCCTATCCCTGGAACAACGACTCAAGAAGCTGTCGAGTTACTTATGAATGATCCTGATACAGAAGGAATCGTAATGATAGGTGAGATAGGTGGAAGTATGGAAGCAGATGCGGCGCACTGGATCAAAGAGCATGGTACTAAGCCAGTTGTAGGATTCATAGCAGGCCAGACAGCACCAGCAGGTAGAACTATGGGGCACGCAGGTGCAATAGTAGGTGGAGCAGAAGATACAGCTGAGGCAAAAATGAAGATAATGAAGGAATGTGGTATTTCTGTAGTTAACTCACCAGCTGATATTGGCGCAACGATGTCATTACTACTAGGCAAAATAGAAAGAAAGTCTGAGGCAGATGTCAAGAAAATGAATGAACCAGAACTGGTTGAATATGCTAATCTTCTTGGACTTAATGCACATGTTGATGATCTTAAATCTGATACATTGGCTAAAGTTTTAACGACTTTAAGCGCATAGGAGCGATAAAATAATATCAATTATATTTAAAGCAACTGGATTAATGATCTGGTTGCTTTTTTTATTATACGATATCGTAAATTTAGATACTAATGATAAGATATTTTCTCAAGCTTTCTTATAACGGTTCTGACTTCTTCGGTTGGCAAATACAACCTAACGACATTACTGTTCAAGAAACAATAGAAAAAGCTATATCTAAATTATCTAATCAGCACATCAATGTTGTAGGTTGCGGCAGAACTGATGCTAGAGTACATGCGTCAGAATATTATGCTCATATTGACTTGCCGAAGGCATGGGAGGATACTGAACAATTACGCTACAAGCTTAATTTGATGATTCCTCATACGATCAATATAGCCGATATAATATTGGTGTCACCTGAAGCTCATGCGAGATTTGATGCAACGCAAAGGTCTTATGTTTACAAAATGAATTTTGTAAGAGATCCCTTTCAACAGAATACAATTTTTAAATTCAATCAACCTGGAAGGCCTGATATAAAGCTTATGAATGACCTTTCAAGTTTGTTCTTAGAATATAAATCGTTCTTCTCTTTTTGTAAAACTAATTCTGATGTAGATCATTATCTGTGTAATATTTCTGAGTTTCATTGGGAAGTAATATCAGAAACAGAATGGCATTTTCATATAACTTCTAATCGGTTTTTACGAGGAATGGTCAGGTTAATTGTTGGGACATGTATAAATGTTGGACTAGGTAGGGTAAGTGAAGATGAGGTTCATAGCGCATTGAAAAATCAAGAAAGATTAATAAGGGCTTGGGCTGTCCCACCTGAAGGACTATACCTTAGTAAGATCAAATACCCATATATAGATTGATGGATATAATTATACTTACATCTGTTGTTGATGACCCTAAATTGATCTATGTTTTAGATTTTGTATTTGTAGAAAATATGGGTCTTAACTATGAGGTGGTTTCAACTATTGATGCTTTTCAAAGATCAAGTTTTTTAAAAATAAATTATTCCGATCGTGTAATACCCGAAGTTCTTTCCATTGAATTCGGATCCTACTTTTCTGATTTTTCTATGGATCGTATACCAACTTTAACTAGTGAGGCAGAAATAGAAAGTCAATTCTTTAAATTGGACTTGTTCGCTATGGTGTTCTATTTATTGGCTAGGGTAGAGGAGTATAATCCATTAGACCTTGATAATCACAAAAGGTACAAATCATCTAATAGCTGTCTCGCAAAGAAAGACTTGCTTCACATTCCAATAATAGACTTAGCGATTATTAAACTGAAGGAACATATCGAATCGTTCTACAGTCTTGAAATCAAGCAGTTTAAACAATACCAATTTAAATCTACAATAGATATAGATCACATATTTGCCTACAAGGCAAAGCGATGGATAACAAAAGCAGGAAGTTTATTTAAGGATGTCGCGAAGTTAAATGTTCAAAGAATCAAAGATCGCTTCAAAAAAAAAGATCCTTATGATCGACTAGAAGATATTGTACAATGGCACAATGACTTAAAAGTCGATCCTTGTTTTTTTGTATTGACAACCCTTAAGAATGGTCAATATGATAGATCATTAAATCCTAATAATTCTTGTTTCAAAGATAAGATTTCTTCATTATCAAAGACAAATAAGATAGGTATTCATCCTTCTTATCAATCTAATACGGATTCGAAAATTGTAGAGAGGGAACTTAATAAACTTCAGGAAATAATATCCAAAAATATAACTATCTCTAGACAACACTTTCTTTTGTTGTCAATGCCAGAAACTTATAGAAACTTAATAGCCCTAGGTATAAAGGAAGATTACAGTATGGGATACGCTGATGTATTAGGGTACAGGTCTGGAACGAGTCAGAGTTTTCTATGGTATGACCTTGAGCAAGATGAATGCACGGATCTACGTTTATTTTCATTCCAAATGATGGATGTAACTTTAAAGAATTATCTTGGCTATTCGCCTGACATAGCTTTGGTAGAAATGAAAAAGCATATAGATCTTATTAGAAAAGTTAATGGTGTGGCTTGCTTGATTTGGCACAACAGTTCATTCTATGATCAAGAGGGTTGGTCGGGTTGGGAAGAGATTTATAATGAAATTTTGGATTACGCAAAGTAAAGAATATGAGTACAACACAGATTTCACCTATCATTCTAATCACTGTAATTGGTTTATATTTTTGTGTTTTGTTTATAATATCAAAGTTGACTTCTAGGTCATCAGATAACAAGACTTTCTTCAGCGCCAACAAGAAGTCTCCATGGTATCTAGTAGCATTTGGAATGATAGGAGCCTCTTTGTCTGGGGTTACCTTTCTATCAGTTCCAGGAAGTGTTGCCGGGAGTGAGTTTTCATATATGCAGATGGTGTTTGGATATTTGTTGGGGTATCTCGTGATTGCTACAATACTGATGCCTATGTATTATAAGATGCAATTGACATCAATTTATAGTTATTTGGATGAACGATTTGGTTATTATTCATACAAGACCGGTTCTGCGTTTTTTATACTTTCTAGAGTTATTGGTGCTTCATTTAGACTTTATTTAGTGGCTATTGTGTTACAGACTTTTATTATGGATTTCTACGGAATTCCATTTTGGTTGACAGTAGGTATTACAATTCTATTGATTTGGATATATACACATAGTGGTGGAATAGGGACTATTGTTTGGACAGATACATTACAGACGTTATGCATGCTTATTGCTGTTGTTATGACAATATGGGCGATAGGTACTGAGTTAGAGTTGTCCGCAACTGGTATCGTGTCCAGTATTAAAAGCAGTGAAATGTCTAAGATGTTTTATTTTGAAGGAGGCTGGGGTGACAGTAAAAATTTCTTTAAACTTTTTCTTGCTGGTGCTTCCATGGCAATAGTGATGACTGGACTTGATCAAGACATGATGCAGAAAAATCTGACTTGTAAGAATATCGGTGATGCTCAGAAAAACATGTTCTGGTTCAGTATTATTCTTGTATTTGCTAATTTGCTATTCTTGTCATTAGGTGTTTTACTTTATCAATTCGCCAACCAAAACGGTATTGAAATTCCAGCCAAATCAGATTTGTTATTTCCACTTGTCGCGCTTAATTATCTGTCAACCACAGTAGCTATAATATTTATTCTTGGATTGATAGCAGCGGCTTACTCTAGTGCAGATTCTGCATTGACGGCATTAACGACAGCTTTCTGCGTAGATTTTTTAGATTTCGAAAAGTCTCCTGATAACGATACCAAAAAGTCAACAAGATTGAAAGTTCATATCGGCTTTTCCTTTTTATTGTTTGTTGTCATAATAGTTTTCTACCAGATAAGTAATGATGCTGTTATTAACTCTATATTCAAAGTTGCTGGATATACTTATGGACCTTTGCTTGGGCTTTATGCATTTGGATTTTACATGAAACAAAAATTGAGAGACAAATGGGTTCCATTAGTCTGTATCCTTGCGCCTATATTAACTTATCTTATAAGTAGTAATTCTGAGTTTTTGTTAGGAGGTTATAAATTTGGATTTGAATTGTTAATCCTGAATGGACTTATAACTTTCTTAGGTTTGTGGATAATTTCCTTCAGCGTAACTAAACAATCTCAAAATGTCTGATAAGTTAAAGAGAACAACGGAGAGCGATTCCTTGTACCGTCATCTGGAGAAAAAAACGACATTAGAGTTGTTGACAGGGATCAATAATGAAGATCAAAAAGTAGCTGTAGCTATTTCTCATATATTACCTGATATAGAGAAATTAATTGATGTTGTATATGCTAGAATGGAATCTAGTGGAAGATTGATCTATATAGGAGCAGGAACAAGTGGAAGGTTAGGTATTGTCGATGCATCAGAATGTCCACCTACTTTTGGCGTACCACATGATCTTGTTATAGGACTTATGGCTGGAGGTGATTCAGCGATAAGAAAGGCAGTTGAGTTTGCCGAAGATGACACATCACAAGCTATGATTGACTTGGAAGAATACAGTGTCAGTGAAAATGACTTTGTGATAGGAATAGCTGCATCTGGATCTACGCCATATGTAATAGGTGGTCTTGATGCTTGCCAGAAAAAAGGAATTACTACAGGTTGTATAATATGTAATGCTAATGCTCCAATTGTTACGTATAGTGATTATCCTATCGTTTGTACTTTAGGGCCAGAGTTTGTCACAGGAAGTACAAGAATGAAAGCTGGTACTGCACAGAAACTGATTCTTAATATGATAAGTACTGCTGTCATGATTAAGCTAGGTAGGGTAATAGATAATAAGATGGTTGACATGCAATTGAGTAATAATAAACTTGTAGATAGAGGTACTCAGATGTTGATGAATCAAACAAACCTAAGCTACGAAGCAGCTGAAAAATTGCTACTCAAATATGGATCTGTAAGAAAGGCGGTAGATGAATTCAATTCCAATAATTGAGTTTTATAAGTTGAAGCTATATATAATATTAGGTAGCCAATTATAACTACTGAAACAAACATATATTATAAACCTAAAGAACCCTTTTATCAACTGACAAAAGGGTTCTAACGGAAAAAAAACAACACTAAATAAAAAACTTAGTTAATAACTATTTTCTTTACTATACTATTTTCATTGTTTGCAAAATGTAATAGATATACACCTGGTGTATGTATCTCTATATTTCTTTTTTGACCGATGTTTTGTATCAACTTACCGTTTATGTCTAATAATTTTATAGATTCAAATTTTACATTGTCGTCACTATAGACTATGTTAATGTTACCATTACTTGGGTTAGGAAACACAGCGATACTCTGTTCTAGTGCTTCGTCTTCAGTCGAAGACGGCTCACACAATACTGTCTTATTAATTGTAATGAATAAATTGTCACCAGAATGGATATAGCAGTCACTGGCCGTTGTGTTTTTTCGAGTTTCTCCAATCTTAGCGTCTAATGTACCAGAGTAACTAATACCATATACGCGTTGTTCTTCAGTACCTGTGTTTTCAAAATTATATAAGCTGTCTAATGTTATTTCTTGCAATACCTCAAACTCATCTGTAATGAGAAAGGCATAATTTTCTCCTGGCTCAGTATCTATATTGTTCTGAATGAGAATAATGTCGTCTTCACCATCTGTTGCACAGATATCCACCTGTGTTACCCAAGCTACAGTTGCAGTGAGACTTTCTACACATTCAAAATCAACCATACAATCTTCTTTTGATATTGACAAAAACAAATTAGCTCCTGAGTGAGTAAAGCATCCAGTGGCAGTGGTCATCAGGCGATCCTCTCCAATTAATGGAATAAGTGTACCATCATAATGAATACCATAAACTCTCTGTTCCATATCGGAAGACCCTTCAAAGTTATATAAGGTATCTCTCGTTACTTCTTGTAGAATACCTGTAGTATCAGTAATTAGATATGCATAATTTTCGTCAGTTGGTATAAATAAGCTATTTCTGAGTTCAATGTTGTCATCAATTCCGTCACTAGGACAGATACTTATGTCTGTAACCCAGTCCGTTGTTGCAGTTAGAGTTGGCATACATTCGAATGGTTCTTCGCAATTATCTTTTGTTATTGTAATAAATGTATTGCTATTGGAATGACTAAAACATCCAGTGGCTGTTGTCATAAGTCTATTCTGACCTACTTGCACATTAAGTGTTCCATCATAATGTATACCATAAACACGTTGCTCAGCAACACCAGTCCCTTCAAAATCAAACGATGCGGATAATTCAGATATTGCCATTAGGTTTTCATTGCTATCTGTAATGATATAAGCATAGTTCCCGTTAGTTGCTAATGAAAGACTATTACTGAAAGTAATAACATCTCCTTGACCATCATTAGAACAGATATTGTAGTTAGTATTTCCACTAATAGAAGAAACGGTACTACTTAAGCACTCAAATGGTGGTATGCAACTCGCAGTAGTCGAGATAGTAACAAATCCATTACTCACCGTATGTTGTATACATCCGCTAGCAGTAGTCATACTACGATCAAAACCTATCTGAGGTAATAGTGTACCATCATAATGTACACCATGTACGCGTAGTTGTGGATCAGTCGCACCTTCAAAATTGTAATTATCTGTAGTGGAAATATCTACAAGTATATTATTGGAATTAGTAATTAAGTAAGCGTAATTAGTGCCCGCTGGAACATTGATTGTGTTATTGAAAGTAATTATATCATTCACACCATCAGTCGCACATAAGTCTAGGTTATTCATTCCATTTGTAGTAACAGAACTGGATAAACAATTGAAAACAGGAATGCAAGCATTTTTAGTTACTGTTAGAAATACATTAGAATCAGAATGAATAAAGCATTCTGCTGCTGTAGTCATCTGTCGATTTTGTCCTAGAACAATAGATAGTGCTCCACTATAATGGATGCCATATATACGTTGCGTTTGTAGTCCTGAACCTTCGAAGTTTATTGCTCCATTCATAACTACATCTTGTACAACCTGATTTGCATCTGTAACGATATATGCGTAATTCATTCCAGGTACTAGTCCTAGACTATTCTCAATTATCACATTATCTACTAATCCATCTGTAGGACAGATGTCTATTTCACTAATAGCGCCACTCATAAATGTTTGGCTATTGAGACATTGAAATGGAGGAATGCAGGCATTCTTAGTAACTGTAATAAAGTTAATGTTGTTAGAATGCTCATGACAGTCAGTAGCTGTAGTTGACAACCTATTACTGCCTATTGCTGGGTTAAGTGTTCCTTCGTATTGTATGCCATATACACGTTGTGTCTGATCAGAAGATCCTTCAAAATTAAAGCTATTAGTACTAACAACCTGTTGTAATATTTGATTTTGATCCGTAATCAAGTAAGCGTAGTTACTACCAGCTGGTATGCTAAGAGAATTTTGGAATTGGATATTATCATTTGTATTGTCCGTAGGACATATGTCTATTTGATTAGACCCATTTGCATTAGTGACAGTACTAACGTTACATATTGCACAGGCATTCTTAGTAACTGTGATAAAGCTAGTATTGTCAGAATGCTCATGACAGTCAGTAGCTGAAGTTGACAACCTGTTACTTCCTATAAGGGCATTAAGTGTTCCTTCATATTGTAAACCATAAACCCGTTGAGTCTGTGTTGATGAACCCTCAAAGTTATAACTACTCGTATTGACAACTTGTTGTAATATTTGATTTTGGTCAGTTATTAAGTAAACGTAGTTGTTGCCAGCAGGAAGGCCGAGTGAATTTTGAAATTGAACGATGTCGTTTGTATTATCGCTAGGGCATATGTCTAATTGATTGGAGCCATTAGAATTATTGACTGAACTTACATTACAGGTAATACAAGCGTTTTTGGTAACTGTAATAAAGTTAGTATTGTCAGAGTGCTCATGACAGTCAGTAGCTGTTGTAGAGAGTCTATTGCTTCCTATTGCAGTGTTAAGTGTTCCTTCATATTGTAAGCCATATACACGTTGAGTCTGTGATGAAGAACCTTCAAAGTTGAAGTTGTTAGTAGTAATTACTTGTTGCAATATCTCATTTTGATCAGTAATTAAGTACACATAGTTACTGCCAGCAGGTAAGCCAAGAGAATTTTGAAATTGAATAATATCACTGCTATTATCTGATGGACATATATCTAGTTGATTAGGTCCGGATGCGTTGGAGACGGTACTCATGTCACAAGTAATACAAGCATTTTTAGTTATAGTAATAAAGTTGTTATTATCAGAATGTTCATGACAGTCAGAGCCTGTTGTCGATAACCTATTACTGCCTATTACGGAATTTAATGTTCCTTCATAGTTTAAACCATATACACGTTGAGTCTGTGTTGAAGAACCTTCAAAGTTGAAGTTGTTCCCAGAAACTACTTGTTGTAATATTTGATTTTGATCCGTAATCAAGTATGCGTAGTTGTTGCCAGCAGGTAAGCCAAGAGAGTTTTGAAATTGAATTATATCATCACTACTGTCTGATGGACATATATCTATCAAGTTAGCACCATTAGCATTATTAACTGAACTGTTGTCACATGTTATGCATGCATTTTTAGTAACTGTAATAAAGTTATCATCAGCCGAATGTTCATGACAGTCTGTAGCTGTTGTTGAAAGACGATTACTACCTAACATGGGTTGTAATGTCCCTTCGTATTGCAATCCATATACGCGTTGGGTCTCAGAAGAAGACCCTTCAAAATCATAATCATCTGTATCTACAACCTCTTGTAAGTCTTCATTTATATCCGTAATCAAGTACACATAGTTAGATCCAGCGGGTAGGTCTAGAGAATTTTCAAAATCTATATAATCATCATTGCCATCTGTAGGACATATATCTACCTGATTAGATCCATTGGCATTATCGACATCACTCTCACTACACATTATGCAACCATCTTTGGTAATAGTGATAAAACTATCATCAGCTGAATGTTCATGACAATCTGTAGCTGTTGTCGAAAGTCGATTACTGCCTATCATGGGTTGTAATGTCCCTTCGTATTGTAGTCCATATACACGTTGGGTCTCAGAGGAAGACCCTTCAAAATCATATTCATCTGCATTTACAATCTCTTGTAAATCTTCATCTATATCTGTAATCAAGTACACATAATTAGATCCAGCAGGTAGATCTAATGAATTTTCAAAATCTATAACGTCATCATTGCCATCGGTAGGACATATATCTACGGTGTCACTGCCAGATGCATTGTTAACGTCACTTTCTTCACATATTGGCCCGCCTACGTTAGTTGTAGATCCAAATTGCCCAGAAGCCCAAAGCTGGTTGAAGTTAACACAAAAGAATACTACAAAATCGTAATCCTCTATATCGACAGAGGAGGGAACATTTACAGTCAATGCACCACTAAAGTGATTTATGGTAGAAAGATTAATAACCTCCATACCTCCTGATCCAGATATTGAACTATTAAGTATTACTCTTACATCTGGTCCTGAAGGTGTATCAAAGTCATCTGATAGTCTAAATTGTAGTGATCCATCACTTAACTCTTCTAAAAATGCGTTACCATCAATGGAATATAGCTCTGGGTCTAACGCTGCCTCACGCTCAAGTACTACCGTCTGCGAGAATAGGCTAGAGCTAATTAAAAACGCAATAATTAATGTAAAATGGTTTTTCATAATTGAAAGTTTCCGCTTTTGTTTTCTAAAGGAGTCTAAATTCGTGTATTATATGCTCGAAAAGCCAAGAGGGTTGCTTTAATGTTTTAATTTGCTCAATCGCTTGAGCTAAATGTCT
>JALZVB010000329.1 GCA_023300835.1 Saprospiraceae bacterium
CGACTTTAATGTTTTTGCATCTGATAATAATAATAATAATGGGCTCGGCAAAGCTTCAATCTCTAAGGATAATAACACCATCTACGGTAAGAGTTATTCCGTTCTGCAACCACAAGAAAGCGTAACTGTAGCTATAAAACTACCCTTAGGCTCTATAGCGAAACCAGCTAAAATGCAACCTCTGATCAAAAGAGATAAATATGCGACAAGTGCTATAGCGGTTTTGTTTCTTATGATTGGATTATTGACTTCAAGATGGAAGTCTAATAAGTTACCGAAAGAGCATAAGCTTGAGCATTTTCCACCTGATGGATTTACACCTGTAGAGGCAGGCATGCTATATGATAACAGAATTGCCAAAGAAGATATCATTTCTCTCTTACCTTATTGGGCAGAAAAAAGATATGTCAATGTCTCCAACATAGGACTAAGTGGGAGTCTGATATTTACAGCGATTGATAAACTACCTGCTACATCACCAGATTACGAACAATCTATTTTCAAGACTATTTTTGACGAAGGAAGTTTTGTTATTGACCCTGAGGTTCCATTGAGAATTAAGAACTTAAGGGAGATAAGTAAAAAGGTGAAATCAGCATTGCGTGACGATGGTCAATATGCAAGTGTAGGTGTATTCTTGAGAAATGGTCTTAATATTCCTGTTGCTATGGCGACATTTATAGGTGCCTGTGTATTGATGGGAGAATTTCAATTTTTTATCACAGGAGCGATTTTGATTTTAGTAGCTATTACTTTAATACTATTATCTTTGTCTACTTCATTACTCACTGATTCTGGCAAGCTCAACAAATCACATATTCTGGGACTAAGAGCATTTTTAGAAAATCCATCAGGAGATGTGTTACAAGAATTACTTGAAGATAATCCAAGATACTTTGAACACTTGTTTCCCTATGCCGTAGCACTAGGTGTCGATACGTCTTGGGTTGATCAAGTCAAAAAGTATAAAAAAGAATCTCCTACCTGGTATAGTGCAGGACCAAATTTGAATACTTCTGCACCGGATTTTACAGATTTTACACATACCTATAATACACCAGATATAAAAAGTGTATTTGATACCCGACCTGTTCAACATACCCGATCTACTGGTAGGAGTGGCGGCGGATTCTCCGGCGGTCGTCCTGGTGGTGGTATAGGTGGTGGCGGTGGCAGTTGGTAAATGTCTTCTGAATACACATAAAACAAATCAACAGACTGCATTATTCTACAAAAAAGTCGCTAGTTAAAGTCATAGAATATACCGACATTATAAGATGAAGCAGCTGCTATTATCTCTCCACGTACAGCACCAGCGATACTGGCAGATACACCAAACTTACTTGTCAGATATACATTAGCTTCAAAAGCAACACTGGTGAATTCTGAATTGTTGGCAAACAAGCTTGTGCTTGTAATCGTTTCTGCAGTATCTCCATTTTTCAAAGATTCTACGGCATTCAATTTAGTATTTAGCCACAGCTTATCATTGAATAATCCTATTCCAAATTCTACTCCCCATCTAAATTCTTCAGAGAAGCCATTGGTTCTATGATTGAATCCTGTATAAAGGCTAGTATATGCAGAATGACCTAACAATTTGAATCCTGTACCTGCGTCGATTTGTAAAATTTGATTGAACTCTCCATCACTAGTCTGTAAATTTCCTAATTTCCCTCCAGATACATTACCTGTTGGTAATCCTAGTGTAAGGCTCACTGAAATTGGAATATTTGCGCCTGGTTTAGTTAGTCCGTACTTGAAACCTAAATCAATATCACCTATTGTATTTATAGACTCACCTTCAACAATGACTTCATTTGTCGTTTGTGATCTCAGGTTATTCATATAATTACGACTGAACAAAGGTGCATTTATGACAGTTGTCAATCTATTCGTAATTCCATATTCTGCATACAGAGAGGTATTGAAAATTCCTGTTGTAAGATTAGGGTCTGTCTGGCCACTATCCGTATAATGTTTATCAAATATCGTCCACCATTCTGAGAGTTTGACATAAGCCTTTCCTTTTGATTGCGGCCATGGCCCACCAGCATAAATTGAGGAAAGTGAAATAAACATTACTATTAATAAGGAGATTAGATTTCTCATATTTTTTTTTGATTTCTATTGATTTATAATTCTCCTTCTCCTACTTTGATATTAAATGGCTTACAGAAATAGATAATATATCTATAGTCGTTGAAACCTACCCCGCTGATATCGTATCCATGAGCTCCGTTGAAAACGTCAACGCCTCCTATTTCCAGTGCATTATTTATTGAATTGTTATTATTAGATAAGTAAATGAATAATCCTGGTAGACTAGTAGATGCACTATAATTGTCAGAAAAATTAAGTTGAACGCCTGTCTCAGTTTCTATGTATTCAAAATCACCAGTCAGTATATAACTAGAAGTCGTTACAATAGTACCATTGGTACTATTAAATACTGGCGGAGCAACTGGGATACTTGTGATAGAGATCGTTCTAGAATCACTTAATGTTAAATCCCCATCCTGGAAGGTCGCTGTTATAGTTGCCGTACCTTCTGATAAGGCCATAATAAGACCTTGGGCATCGACCGCTAATATATCTGATGCAGAACTAGTCCATGTGATTACAACCTGCTCAACTGAACCGATGTTATTAAGGTATATAGATTCTAATTGAAAATCACTACCTATCTCAAGTGAATCGATAGTGTTGGTTATTCTCAACTCTGCATCCACTTCATCTTGAACAAAATCGTCTTCAATACATGCCGTCATATAGCATAAACTCGAAAGCCATATTATAGCTAAAAAAATATTATATCTGTTCATTGAGTATTGTTTTTAGTGTTGAATGGTTATGAATCTCAATTGTATAACTTTAGTAGTAAAAAACATAACCTTTGATAAGATATCATTAATTATTACTGCATTTAATGTCTTCTTGAGTATATAGTATATGAGAAATAATTTCATTTGGTTGCCTGAGCAAGTCGTCTTATTATTTCCAACAAGGCTGGGCAGTATTTAGCATTTCTTTTATGGTGGTTAATGTTTTTATAGAAGGCCATGCCTCCTGAGTGCGGATATTCGCGACAAGCAGCAGGCCGCACTTTATATATATTACACTTGTTATCCTCAGCTAGAAACGGGCAGGGACTTACTTTCATGACCATATCACCATCTTCGTCTGTGATAGTATATTGCTGTTTGAATGCTGCTTTAGTCATATTGAGATCCTTTGCAATTCTTTTAGAATCTCTTTCTGACACTATAGGAGGGATAGATTTGCAACAATTGGCGCATTGGAGACAGTTTGCCTCTTGGAATACTTCCTCGTGTATAATCTGGGCTTTATGAGGATCAATATCCTTTTTATTAGATATGTCTTTATTAAGTTCATTTAGATAACGGGAATTATTGCGATTACTCAACCAGCGATTGTAGATCTTTTCCAATAAATAGGCTTGATTTGGGTTAAAAAATGATTTTAGTTGGTAAAAGGCATAAAAAAAACCGTCCCATACAAGTTGGAACGGTCCACTAAGCTTTTAAAAGAACCATTGAATAAGGCAAAAAACTCAATCTCAGTAATATAATTTCAAGTATTATGCCAAAATCTAAGAGATAGTGCTTATAAACCGACATTTGAGAGAAAGTAGTTTTTTTAGTTTGCCTATATTTAAGGTACATTTGCAGTCTTTTTGCACAACATTTAATAACAGTAATTTCTTAAGCATATATCATGGCTATAATTGGAAAAATAAGGAGACATTTTTGGTTCGTGCTCCTTCTTCTAGGACTTGCACTAGCATCATTCATATTAATGGACATGACCAGTTCTGGTAGTCCAGGTGGTGCCACTAACTTGAACCTAGGATCTGTCGCAGGGCAGAAAATAGATTACAGAGCATTCCAACAGACAGAGCAGGCTTATTACAGAAATGCTGCTGTTGACCCATTTGTAAAGAGAAAAACAATTTGGGATTTCTACGTAGAAAAGGCGCTACTACAGAAAGAAGGTAATGCACTAGGGCTCAATGTATCTAAAGATGAGTTGATGGATCTACAGTTTGGCGCTAAACAGTCAAGCGTTATTACCAGTAACTGGACTAATCCTCAGACTGGTCAGATTGATCAAGCACAACTGGGTACGTTCAAGAAAGCGATAGAAGATCAGGAGCCTATGAATCCAGAATTCAGAGCTTACTGGGCAGAACAAGAGAAGCAGATTATCAAGCAAAGCATTCAGGATAAACTGACCAACCTTGTATCTAAATCAGTATTTACACCTTCATGGATGGCTGAAGAGGCATTTACACAGGATAATACAAAAGCAGATTTTAATTATGTTAAAATACCGTTTGATAATATCGATGGTGCTGGTGTAACTGTTTCTGATGCAGAGATCAATACTTACCTAGCTTCTAAGAAGTCAGAGTACAATACGACAGAGCAAACTAGAATAATCCAATTAGCAAGTTTTGAAGTTGTTCCATCTGCGGCAGATTCAGCAGCAATATCTGATAGGCTGGCTAATCTTAAGTCAGATTTTACGACTTCTGACAATGATTCTTTATACGCTGTGACACATAATGGTACATACTCCCACGTATATTTTAGCCTTGACAAATTGCCAGCACAGCTGAGATCTAACATTTCACTTATTGGGAATGGTCAAGTTTATGGACCTTATGTTAATGGTGACCAATATCAAGTAGCTAAACTTCTAGATCGTAGATCTATTCCTGATACCGTAGCTGCAAGACACATCTTAAGAAGAGCTAGTAGAGACAACCCAGCATCTATAGTTGCTGCGCAGAATTATGTTGATAGTCTAAGAACAGCATTAAGAAGTGGAAGTTCTTGGGATACCATGGCTGCAGAACACAGTGAGGATACATCTAACAGTGACAAAGGGGGTGACTTAGGTAAGTTCACACAAGAAACTATGGTTCCAGAATTTGCACAGGCTTGTTTTGTAAACGGAAGACCAGGAAACACTTACTCTGTAGTAACTGATTTCGGTGTTCATCTTATCAAAGTTGATGAGACAATCTACAATAACAATGATGACAAATACAAAGTAGCATTTATAGGAGAAGTGGTTAAACCTAGTGAAGATACAGAAGGTGATATTTATGATCAAGTTGCTCAATTGATACCAGCACATGATAATTTTGCATCATTAGAAGTGGCTATCGCTAATATTCCTAATGCAACTACCCAGGTTTCTAAGACTATAGGTAGAAATGATTACTCGCTAGGTAACTTAGGCGCTGTTCAATCATCAAGAGACATCATTCAGTGGGCATTCAATGAATCTACAGAAACTAACGAACTATCTCCATCTATTTATAGATATACAGATAAGGTTAACTACTATGATAATAAATACGTAGTAGCATCTCTTAAATCTATCATTCCTGCAGGATTACCTAATGCTGCTGCGATGAGAAGTGAAGTAGAATCAGCAGTTATTAATAACAAAAAAGCACAAGCATTTGCTGCAGCTTTATCTATTACTAATCTTAATGATTTAGCTTCTGCAAATGGTGTAGAAGTTGCTAATGCTGCAGATGTAGGTATGAAAACAAGTTATGTACCAGGAATGGGAAATGAGCCAGAGGTATTAGGTACGGCGTTTGATCTTGACATACAAGCTATTTCTAAGCCTATCGTAGGTAACACTGGTGTATATGTAATACAACCATTGAGCAAGCAAGCTGCTCCTGCACCGACTGTTTCTAGTGCAGCAAAAGAAGCTATCACAAATTCAACAGTGAGTCAAGTCGCTTTCAAATTAATGAAAGGAATGAAAGACAAAGCTAAAATCAAGGACGAAAGACATAAGTTCTTCTAGATATAAATCAACTTAAAACAAAATGCCCTTAGATAATTAGATTTATCGAGGGCATTTTTATTTATAGCTTTATATTGTTTATCTATATAAGGAATGGCTAATTAATAAAGTATCATATTTTGACAAGGGAATTTTGAGTTAGAACAAGCCGAAAAACACAGGGATAGCCTAGCTATCACGAGGCTTTTTAACGTAGTGCTGACTCAAAAAGTACCAGTCACCAATTGGTATGTTATTTATTAACGATTCCTAAGTACACATTCAATAGAATCGGTATTACACTAATAAAAAAAAACAAGTCTTGTTCAAAAGAAAAATAATCGCCCAAAATATTACCAATCTTACTGATGCAAGATATTTTGCCGCATGGGGAGTAGAATACTTGAGTTTCAATATTATTCCAGAGTCGCCTTACTTACTTCCATTAGAAAAGATAGAAGAAATAAAAAACTGGGTTGAAGGTCCTCAAACACTTCTAGAAGCCAATGCGTTAGAATTTTTACCCATTGCAGATGGTCATATACTTAGTAATATATACAGCTCTCTACCGCTCAATAAAATTGCATTTTTTAGGATAGAGATGATAGAACTTCAGAAAGGTATTCCGCCTGGGAACTATATCGTCGCACTTACAACGGCTGATGTAGTTACTTTTAACAGCATCGATCCTAGTAAATACGAGGATTGTAATGTTTTTCTAGATATAAGTGCTTACGATTTCTCACAGTTAGATAACCTTCCCAAAGGAAACGGACTTGTTGTTCAAGGCGGAGAAGAGGAGCAGACAGGGGTCAAGAGTTACGATGAATTAGACGTTCTCTATGAGTGGTTACTGGAAGAAGTGTAAAATTTAAAGTGTAGAAAAGATAATATTAAGCTTGCTTTGCTTTGACAATATCGTCTAAACGATAGCTACCTCCCTCACTCAATAATTAGTTAGTAAATGAACTCAAACTCAATTAAAATCGACCAATCATGGAAAGCAGTCATCCAAAGAGAGTTTGAGAAACCATACTTCATTGAACTCTGTAATTACCTTAATCAAGAGAAGAAAGCAGATAAGACAATCTATCCACCAGATCCGCTAATATTCAAAGCATTTGAATTGACACCATTTGATAAATTAAAAGTGGTTATTCTCGGTCAAGACCCTTATCATAACCCAGGTGAAGCCATGGGACTATCATTCTCAGTACCTAGAGGCTTACGTGTACCGCCGTCACTCAGAAACATATACAAAGAGTTACTTCAAGACTTACAACTACCTATATCCAATCATGGAGACCTAACTTCTTGGGCTCAACAAGGTGTACTCCTTCTCAATGCCATGCTCACTGTAGAACACAAACAAGCTGGATCTCATAAGAAAATAGGTTGGCAAGAATTTACGAATGCAATAATCAAGGCAATATCTGACAACAAGCGAGGTATGGTATTTCTATTGTGGGGTAAGTTTGCGCAATCCAAAGCGCATTTAATCGACCACACTAAACATCATATCCTTATAGCCGCACATCCCTCCCCTCTTGCAAGAAACGCATACAGCGGATGTAATCATTTTTCTAAGACAAATGAATTATTAAAAGAAGAGGGGGTATCTGCTATTGATTGGGGGTTAGAGTGATTTAAGAAGTATAATGAAAATTTAAAATCATATTTTGATGTTTTCACGACCTTTTATTAAACACTATTGTGGCATTCTAAAAACCATACTCTGTATTTTGATAAAAATAAAGAATTATGAAAAATCAAAACAATACAACAGCGTTCCAAAATTTTCAAAACTGTGAACTGGATAACCTTGAAGTGTATGGCGGATACGTTATTACAACTGACGTACTCAACTTACAGCATGATAATAAAATACATAGCTTGAAATACTTTAAGCTTTAATACCAGTTTAACTTCACAATGCCACACATATTTTAATAGAATTGCTCATCTCTGCGTTGAGAATACGCATCATAGCTAAGGTCTATGCCTGCGTTTTTCGCTTCAATCTAAACAAATTCTCTTTAATATATTATACGGCTTCTTAATGGTAAATTGGTATAGGATGAAGAAAGAGTCGAACAACACTGTATTCATATTACGGCGTTTCAGCTAATTTTGTATTAGACCTATTTATATTAGCAGTTATATTTAATCTACTATGCACTCCAAATTCAAACTTCTTGTTCTATTAACAGCATTAATGGGCATGTTAGCCGTAACCATGGGTGCATTTGGTAGCCATTATTTGGTTGAAAAGATCTCTGAGAGGTCTCTAAGCGCTTACAAGACTGCTGTTCAATATCAATTCTATCATACGCTTGCCATGTTCTGTACAGCGCTATTATATCGCATATACAGGATTAAGGGTTTGTTCTATATCGCACTGTATTTTATGGGAGGTATGTTCTTGTTCTCTGGAAGCATATATATTCTATCACTCAAGGATCTGTTGGGAATACAGAACTTAAAGTTTATTGGGATTCTTACTCCTATTGGTGGACTTGCGCTTATCGGTAGTTGGGCGGCTATATTTTTTACAGTTGTCAGAATCAAGCCACCTAGTAAAGACAATTAGGATAGGTTTTATACCAATTAGCCTTCAGAATGCCGCACAATTTTATAGAATCTGCTTATCTCTGTGTTGAAAATACTCGTCATAGTTATGGCTATGCCTACATTCTCCGCCTTGAGCTAAACAGACCTTATACGGGCATCTTAAAAGTAAATTGTTATTACTCATCGTTATTACCATAGTTATTTAAGTTCATCTATGAATAGCTGCAATAAAAAAAAGCAGCAAGCTCTTCATAGAGTTTGCTGCTTTTTTTCTTAATCTGAAACAGTTATCTTTTAGTATAAACCGTACCCGTCAATTCTGCAAAATCAGCCCAGAGTGAGCCATCACATATTTCATTTACACCTGGCATTAACTCACATAACAATGTTCCAT
Organism: Saprospiraceae bacterium; assembly: GCA_023300835.1. Taxonomy (GTDB): domain Bacteria; phylum Bacteroidota; class Bacteroidia; order Chitinophagales; family Saprospiraceae; genus RFSX01. The sequence goes on from JALZVB010000329.1 coordinate 8,801, forward strand.
CTGCTTGATATATATCTATACTCTTGTCTGGTTGACAAGGGCCAAAATCAAAACAATACACTTCTTCTGATTTGAAATCCCATGTTGTAAGTTCCCCTTGAACACAAGCATCATCTCTGAAACTATCTAACAATGTATCTATCGGAATGGGAAGTGTATCATCTTCGCCACATGAGATTATGGTCAGACTAAGTAACAATGCAAAAGGAAGAAATTTCATAATAATATATTTTAGTATTAATGAAAATGATTAGTTATCAGAAAACGGTTGATCATATATTTCGTCAGATAATCTTCTTCTATTCTTCCACCATAAAAAGCCTAGACTGCCGACTAGTAAGTATGGAAGACATAGCATGTAAAGGATACCTTTGTTAAGGCCTGCCGCTTCTGTACCTCCATTCTTGAGATTAGACTCAGCTGACATCTTACACATAGGACATTGCGCCATTAGTTCCTCTACCGGTAAGAATAGAAAAATTGAGACAAGTAGAATACAGAGAAACAGTTTGGCTTGTGGTGATCTCATAACTTTAAAATTATACTAAAAAAAAACTATCAAATTCATATATAACAGGGCCTTAACATCAGATATACTACTGGGCCCGTAAAAACAACATACAACCAAATCGGGTAAACCCATCTGGCCATCTTTTTATGCTTGACTGTTGTAAAGCTTATTCCACGACTGAATGTCAACAAAATAAAAGGCAATGACAATCCTGCCAATATAATATGAGTTATCAGTATGAAGAAATAAAGATATCTAATATTCCCTTCGCCACAATAAGTCGTTTCTGGCGTAGTAAAGTGATAAATCACATAAGTCAGCAAGAAAAAGAAAGAGCATATCATAGCCCCAAAAATCATATTCCTGTGCTGTGTGATATTCTTCTTTTTGATAAAGTACCCAGCCATTATTAAAAATATACCTGCCATTGTATTCACTGTCGCATTGAAAGCTGGCATCCAACTCGTATCAAAATCAACTGGAAACCTATCCGCTGGTCTCATAGCGATAACCAACCCTATAACAACTACAGATAAGATGTATGCTAATTTATCGAGCCTTGATCGGAGTAGCTCATTTGGTGTATAACTCATGGCGTCTGATTATTGCGATACTTTTTTCATTTCTATGTCCTTAGGCATTTCTCGAGGTAGAATTACAGCCATATCTTCGACTAATTGAGTCAATGCCGCATTATCATTAGCTGGATATATTCTCCTTACATGGAGTGCCGTATCGATTAGCATATAGCTTGCTGCTCCACTAATAAGTGACACTGGCGTAGAATTAAGATGTTTTACTTTTTTATTGCTCTTCCCATATTCAGAATCAGAAAAATCTATCCATTGAAACGTAGGAGACTTTTGGAATTGCGTGATGATAGATTTATCTAGATCAGATACGCCTTCTACAGATAGTTTTAAAACTGAAGTTTTAGATTTTAAAACCGACTCTAGATTAATAGCTTGAACTTGGTTACCATTCAAAAGTTCGTTTATACTGCCTTTAGATTTCAGTTCTATCTCTATATCCTTACGCCACTCTAGACCCGTTTGTAAAAAATACCATGACAGGCCAGGCAAACCAAACAGTACAAAGAGAACCAATATTTTTTTAAGAATCTTCATACTTCTCTAACAAAATTTAGAATGAATAGATCACAAAAAAAGAGGCTACTTTAAGAAGTAGCCTCTTTTTATTAATGTATTTTTTTTGTTTGTATCTCCTTGACTGCTCCTTGTGGTTGTGGTGTAGCCATTGTCTCAATAGTTTGATTATTTTTATTTATAATCAGATTACGTCTTTGTTTCCAGTCATTACCTTCGTAAAAGAATGCAACCACTGCCCATATAAGTAAACCTAGAGGCAAGAGTACTGTTTTTGCAAGTCCAGGAATCTCATACTTCATGTGCATAAACTCATATACTATGAGGTACGCTTTTACGATACTCATGATAATCATTACAGCTGCAATGACATATCCAGGCATCATTAATGACCCACCCATAATATGACCTTTACCAGCAAGTGCAAATAGTACTTCACTGATCGTCATAATCCCTAGGATAGAAATTATTTTATATGCTGTTTTCTTAGATTGTTCGTAAGAATGTCCCATGTCTTTTTAGTTGATGCGATTATTAATAAATGGTATTAAGTTAGTTTTTAGACTAGGTAAAAAACTAAGAATACAAATACCCATACCAAATCTACAAAGTGCCAATAAAGCCCAATTTTCTCAACCATCTCATAGCCATTCTTTCTAGCTACATATAATCCTGTCGCAGAGTTTACACAGATGATAATTAAGAAAAGTATACCTGATATAACGTGAAATCCATGAAATCCCGTTATGAAAAAGAATAAGGCCCCAAACTGTTTAGGACCGAATGCTTGCTGTTTTACAAGTCCCGAATCAGCACCTTCAGTAACTTTATATTTCAAATGGTGAAAACCACCTCCGTGATTGTGTATTAAATATGGCGAGCCAGGAACAAAAGTATCTCCTTCCTTGATATCATGACCATCACCTTCTAAATAAATACCAGCCTCTGTATGAGCACTGAAAGGATTAGTTGTAAGACCTACATGTTCTTCAACGATCATTGTTGACCACTCCCATGCCTGTGAACCTACAAATCCTAACCCACCTATAATCGTAAGTATCATCCAAAAGACAACACCATTCTTATTTTCGCGATGTCCTTCTTGTACAGCTCTTACCATAGTAAATGAACTGAACAGAAGAATAAAGGTCATCAATGTTACAAAGTAAAGCGGCTTATGATGAAGACCACCTGGAAAGGCACTGAATACATGATCAGGAACAGGCCATGTAGGCATACTTACTCTAAGCGTACCATATGCTATCAAAAAACCTGCAAAAGTAAAGGCATCTGATAATAGGAAATACCACATCATCAGTTTACCATAACTTACCTTAAATGGTTGTGCTCCACCATCCCATAGCTTTTCGTCTACTTCATCATGGTTATGTGTCAATGTTTCTGCCATTGCTTCTTATTTAACAAACATTAAAAACGCTAATAAATATATCCATAGGATATCAACAAAATGCCAATATTGTATGACAAGTTGATACCTAACTTTTCTCTTTTCTGTAACGATATAAGGCAAACTAAAAGCGTGAATCATAGCAACAATCATTGCCGCAACGCCACCTAAAATATGCACAACATGCAATCCAGTAAGTAAATACAAAAATGATCCACTTACATTAGCCTTAAGGTCAACGCCAACAGCAAACAAGCTTATCCATCCTTGGTATTGTAATACCATGAACAGGTTACCTAGAATAAATGCTATGAGCAATAAACCTTTATATAATCCTTCTTTATTATTAACAAATCCCTTGTAGGAGAAATGTAAACAAATACTACTTGTCAATAATACAGCTGTACTGTAATAAAAATGTACAGGCATTGTGTATTCTAACCAATTTCCAGCGGCATGCTTTACAATGTATGCACTGGTAAGCGCACCGAACATCATCATTATACTAGCAAAAGCTAAGTATAGATTAAACTTATGAGGATGTATCCGACTCCTATAAGATATAGGATTTATAGCTGGGCTGTTATTCATATTATCCTATTAGATAGATTACCAATACGGCAGGTAAGTAAATAAATGAACTAAACATAAGTGCTTTCGCTGTTGTTTTATTTGGTTTCAATTGTAATTTCAGTCCCATGTAACTATATAAAAGAGCACATAATATAACGCCTATAACAGCTAATCCATGTGTGCCTTCGCCTGCATAATATGCCCAAAGCACAGTGGGAATAGTCAACATGCTGTATATCAATGAATAAAAACCTAGGTTTTTATCTATAGTTCCGTCTTCGTTCTTAGGTAGTAATTTATATCCAGCTCTGTCATAGTCATCAAATGATAAAAAAGATATAGCCCAGAAATGTGGAAATTGCCATAGGAACTGAATCATAAACAATGTTAATCCAAGAATCGTAATTGTTCCATCCTGAGCAATTACACCTATCAACACTGGTAATGCACCAGGTATAGCTCCCACTGCAACAGATATCGTTGAATATCTTTTAAGTGGCGTATATACAAATGCATACAACACAAAAGAAACCATTCCAACAAATGCGGTTAGTGGGTTGATAAGTGCCAATGAAAATATTCCAATCACAAGTAAGAGTCCACTGAATAAGACAGCCTCACTAGTTTTCATTCTTCCCTGTGCCAGAGGTCTCATTTTAGTTCTGTCCATCATAGCATCAAATTCCTTTTCGAGAACTTGATTGATACCATTAGATGCTCCAGTAACAGCAAACCCACCTAAGAAAAGTAGAATTGTAGTTGTTAAACTTGTAGAAAATCCAGCAGCAATAAAGTAGGCAAGAACTGAACTTACCACAACCATTAATGTCAAATTGAATTTAACAAGCATATAGTAATCCCATACACGAGATACCGTTACACCTGCCTCCAATTTTCTAGCAATAGACTTACTCACTGTTGATTCTTAGTTTTAACTTATTGTGGTTAGTGATACTTTTCCCCTTCGATCTCACCTTCGTCTAACGGTGTGATCTGAGTAATAAATTCTTTACCATCTTTTCCATAATCATAAGCCCATCTGTGCACTGCAGGAAGTTTTCCTGGCCAGTTACCGTGACCTGTTTCTATAGGAGTTGTCCACTCAAGTGTATTCGCTCCGTAAGGATTTTTAGTAGTCATCTTCTTACCTTTGTAGATACTGTAGAAGAAATTGATAACCATAAGCAATTGTGCACAGAATACAACAATAGCTGCTACAGTGATAAATTTATTCATATCTCCAAAATGCTTAAATGCATCAAAGGTTTCAAAACTGTAATATCTTCTAGGTACACCAGCCATACCTAAGTAGTGCATTGGGCCGAATATAGCGTATGCTCCTATTAGTGTAACCCAAAAGTGAATCTTACCTAAAGTTTCATTCATGAATCTACCAAACATCTTAGGGTACCAGTGATAAACACCACAAAACATACCAAAGAATGCTGCAATTCCCATCACTATGTGGAAGTGAGCTACTACAAAATATGTATCGTGTAATTGAATATCAATCGCTGCATTACCTAAGAATATACCTGTTAATCCTCCTGAAATAAACATTGACACAAATCCTATCGCAAAAAGCATAGCGGAATTGAATCGTATGTTACCTCCATACAACGTGGTTATCCAGTTGAATACCTTTACGGCGGAAGGGACGGCTATTATCAATGTAAATATTACAAAGAAATTACTCAAGAATGGATTTACACCTGACATAAACATGTGGTGAGCCCAAACTATAAAGGCCAAAAATCCAATAGCAAGTATAGAAAGTACCATGGCTTGATAACCAAAAATTGGTTTTCTGGCATGAACTGATAATACTTCTGACACAATACCCATCGCAGGTAGTATGATTATATAAACTTCTGGGTGACCTAAGAACCAAAATAAATGCTGGTATAAAATCGGACTACCACCAATTCTATCTAAGGCTTGACCATTTATAAATATCTCGTTAAGGAAAAAACTCGTTCCTAACCCTCTATCAAACATCAACATAAAGAATCCTGATGCTAATACTGGGAAAGAAAGTAATCCTAAAACAGCTGTTACAAAAAATGCCCATATAGGAAGTGGCATTCTCCACATACTCATTCCTTTAGTTCTAAGGTTAAGTACTGTTGTTATATAGTTAACGCCTCCTAGTAGTACTGATACTACAAACAATGTCAAACTTACTAACCATAATGTCATTCCTGTTCCTGATCCTGTAGAGGCTTGTGGTAATGCACTCAATGGCGGATATGCTGTCCATCCTCCTGAGAAAGGACCGGTACTCAAAAACAGTGAGTAAAACATAACTGCACTGGCTAAGAAAAAGAACCAATATGATAACATATTAAGGAATGGCGATGCCATATCTCTAGCTCCTAATTGCAATGGAATTAATAGATTACTAAAGGTTCCACTCAGTCCTGCTGTCAATACAAAGAATACAATTATGGTACCGTGCATCGTGACTAAGGCATAATAAAATTCTGGGGACAATTGTCCTATTCCATCATTAACCTGGATCCATTTACCTAGAAGCGGTTGTAACCATTGAAGATCAGCTTCTGGGAAACCCAGTTGTAATCTAAATATGATAGACATACCTGCTCCTATAATAGCCCAGAATATACCTGTGATAAGAAACTGTCTAGCAATGATCTTATGATCCATGCTAAATATATAGTGTCCTATGAAACCAGATTGATATTTATCACCATGATGATGATCGTGAAAATGATCATCAAAACCCTGCTCTTCTAATAATACCTCTACCTGATCTGCTGGTTCTGCATGTACGTGTGCCATATCTTTTATTTAGATATAATTTTTAATTCAGTTCTTCTGTTCGCTTGTCTACCCTCTGCTGTATCGTTTGTTTCTAAAGGAGAAACTTCACCGTATCCTTTAGCTGATAGACTTAGTGGACTAACACCTTTTTTAACAAGATAGTTTTGAGCAGCTAGTGCTCTTTTATCAGAAAGACTGAGATTCATATTATCATCTCCTTGGCTATCTGTATGGCCTGACAATTCTACTTTTACACTTGGATTAGCGTTAAGTAATTTTGCCAGGTTATTTAATTCGTATTTAGATTTGTCTTGCAACACTGGTGATCCAGAGTTAAAGAATACATTCTTCAAGTTGATTACTGTTCCATCTGCACTTCCTAATGCTGAAGTGAATTCATCTTTCAGTTGTGTTTCTCTAGTTAATATTTCGTAGTCTAGAAGTTGACCTTTATATGGATCTGCATCTGTATTTCTGATGTTAGACATGAAATATGAATCTTGCTCGCCTAACCACTTCTCATATTCAGCAGGCTCCACTATTTTAACAAGCCTTCTCATACTGTAGTGGCCTTTACCACATAACTCAGCACAAGCTAACTCATATTCAAACGTCTCCCATCTCTGTGGGCCATCTGGTTCAGCAGGATCAGAAGGCACTTGCCATTCTGGTGACTCCTTTAAATTTTGTCTATACTCTTCTGTAGTCAATATTGGTGTGAATACAAAGTATGTCGGTAATCCAGGAACCGCATCCATTTTAACTCTAAAGTGAGGTAGATAAAAGTTGTGTAGAACATCTTTAGAAGTAATTCTAACTCTAACTTTTTTTCCTTTTGGTAATACAATTTCTGAAGGTTGGAAATCATCAATGTTCTTAGGATCTTCCCATACTTGACCGAGTGGGTTAGAACCTGGATCTATTTGCTTAAAGTCTCTTGTTCCTAACTTACCATCTGGTCCTGGATATCTTAGATCCCAAGCAAATTGGTAACCAGTAGCTTCTATTTCGATGTGTTCTTCATCGTCTCCTATATCCGCCATAACTTCATTCCAAGTTACAAGGCCTTTAACAACTAAAAAGATAAGCACAATTGAAGGAATTACTGTCCAGAAAACCTCAAGCTTTGTACTGTGTACAAAGAAGTATGATTTTCTGTTTTTGTCTTCTCTATATTTATAGCTAAACCAAAACAAAGCTATATGTGTAGCAACGAAAACTATTCCTGTAAAGAAAAGCGTGATATTGAACAAGCCATCCAAAGAACCACCATGCGCTGAGGCTGCTTGATGTGGACCATAGCCCAGCATTGAATCCTTGTACCACCAAGCTGAGGCAAAACAGAATACTAAAAATACTACCAGAAATATCATAAGATATACAGCAGTCCTGTTATTTCTTTCTGCATTAACAACTTCTTCACCTCTGATCTTGCCAGCGAGTTCAGAGATCTTACCTATCTGTACAATAATTACAGCTAGTAAGATTAAAGTTAATATGGTAATTAAACCTATCATTTATTCTCTTTTAAAAATTGTTACTAAGTATGGTGATGAACACTTTCTTCAATATATGGATCACTAGATGACTGAAGCGAAACGCTTGAAAGCGAGTTCAAAACAAAAAATAAAAACAAGCACAAAAAGCCAACCATTGTTCCTATCTCTAGAAAACCTGGTAATGTGTATCCTAATTCAAATATTGTTTCTCCGTGATGTGCAGGTCCTAGTACTACCTCCGCAGCTCCGTGAGCACCGTGCCCAGCATCATGTGCGCCATGTGCAGCATCTCCATGTCCATGACTATCGCCATGATCACCGTGTCCATGTCCTGCCATTGCATGCGCTGTATGTAGAATACCAGGTTTTAACATCAAGAAGAAATCAACCCAGTGTCCTACGAATACGATTCCAGCTGTAAATGCAAGTGAACCCATTTTTCTTTTGGTATCGTTTCTCATTAGAACGAAAAAAGGAAGTAAGAAATTTACAATCAAGTTCCCGTAAAATAGAACAGGATAATCATGCATACGTTCATGAAAATAGACAGTTTCTTCACCCACGTTGGCATACCATATAAGCATGAACTGTGAGAACCATAAGTAAGTCCAAAATATACTTATAGCAAATAGAAATTTACCTAAATCGTGAAAGTGTTCTGTACTTACGTTTTTAAAATGTCCTTGTGATTTCAAGAATAGAAGGATCATAATTGTAAGGCATATCATCGCTACAAACCAACTAGCCCCACAGTACCAAGCAAATAATGTTGAATACCAATGCGCATCAACTGACATTATCCATTGCCATACCATTGCAGCCATTCCGAAACCAAATATTGGTAAGAAAGCAGCAGCCCACCATCTTACTCTGTAGTGATAGTTGAAACCATCAGCTCCATTCTTTTCTTCAGCGAGTGAAAGTGATCTTATTTTTGATGCTATAAAAACCCAAGCACCTATCATTGCAAATGTTCCGAATAAATAGAAGTTCTTATTTAGGAAACCTGCTTTACCTGCAAGTATTGGATCATACTCTGGGCTTGAAGGATCATTAATAAGTGATAAATCTTGCCAGTGATACAAATGACTCCAATCTAAATATACACTTAGCGCCATGATACCCATCAAGACTAGTCCAACAATCATAAACATGGACATTGATTCCCATACTCTTTTGAAGACTACATACCATCCAGCCCAAGCCGTGATACTTGCCGTCATAAAGAAACATGCCATAAGCGCTATCCCAGTAAAATATACCGAGTTATGAAGAAAGTTAGACCAGAATCTAGTATGCATTCCTGTATCATCACCAAACCATGATAAAGCGAGACACAAGATTCCTATAGCCATACCGCCAAGGAGAGTAACTCTTGTTTTACTTGTTATATCGTAACTCATTTCCTAGTTTCTTTTTGCTTTGAATTAGTGATTGTCATGGTTATGATCATTATGACCGTGATCTGTATTATCATGACCTTCATCATTGTGGTCAGTACTATGTCCATCATGACTTTCATGTCCGTCTTGGCCTTCTTTGTCAGCATGATTATTCTGGTGACCAGTATCTGCATCATGTGCACTATGCTGGTGACCATGATCAGCCATATCAGAGTGAGAAGAATTCATTTCAGCTAATTGCTTGATTTCACCTGCTGGTCTATCAACACTATTTAAAGTATTAACCAACTGGCTATATTCAGCTTCATTCGCTTTTGCTTGTAATGATCTTATGTAATGGATAACTTCCCATCTTTCATTCTCAGATAGCTTATCTCTGTACGATCCCATCAAATTCTTACCATACATTATTGAGTGGTAGAACCTTCCATTGGAAGCCGCTGTAAATTCTTCATTTGTAAGAATGGCTGGTTGTACAGGATAAACACCTCCGTCATCTCTAACCAAGTATCCATTTCCATCACCTTTCTCTCCGTGACATATGGCACAGTTAATATTGTAAAGCTCCTTACCTACTTTTAATCCAGCATCAGTTATTGCATGCGGATTATCTATGATCTCTGCCATAGCTCTTGCACGTTCTTCTTCTGTATCTTGGTAATTATATACAGCAGTTGCGTTAGCTGTAGGAACTGATATGCTTGAAGACTTAGACCTAGGTATAGTTCCTTTTACAGGTAACTTAGGCTGAGCATCTTTGTGATAGTCTTCTTCACTACCCCATGTATTGTTGTAATAGTAGTTGTAGTAGTTAGCTTCGTAAGCAACAGAGTGAGCCATATCTGGCATAAATTCACTTCCTGCAGAGTTTTTACCAACCTGACTACAAGATTGCATTAATAGCATTGTAGCAACTACAACAACAAGAGTATATGTATGTAAACTCTTCATTTATATCGTCTTTGAATTTATTTCAGCAGCACCACTGCTTCTTAAAAATGACTCAACTGCACTTGCATCTACTTCTGATTTATCAAAACAGATACAAAATTTATCGTCTGTGATTCTTAAATCTATTGTTGGATTAACAACCCCTGGTCCTAGCCCATTAACTACATAAAATGTAACAACCATTCCTATTGCAGCAAACAATACTGTTAACTCAAATGTGATTGGAATAAAAGCAGGTACTGGCCAGTGTGGCTTACCGCCATAAATTTGAGGCCAATCTTTAGTAAAGATCCAACTCATACCAAGAAAAGCAGTCAAAGTACCTATTGATCCATATATAAACCCAGCTATGTGAAGTCTAGATTCAGATAAACCTAAGATAGGATCAAGCCCGTGAATAGGGAATGGTGTATAAACATCCATTATTTCAAGGTGATCTGCTTTGGCTTGCTTTACAGCACGAAGTAAATCTTCTTCGTCATTGTACAAGCCGTATATAATATCTTTATGTTTTGCCATTTTCTTTCTTATTTGCTCCTATAAAGATTAAGAATGTGAATCATTGTCGTGATCAGTAGAATGTACCGAGTGATCTTCATGTCCATGAGACTCAGACCCGTGGTCATGTCCATGATGAATTTTATTAGGACCAGTATATTGATCTCCAGCTGATTTCAAGATACTCTTTACCTCTGCTATTGCTACAACTGGTGCAACTCTAGTAAATAAAAGATAAAGTGTAAAAAATAAGCCGATCGTTCCAGCGAAAATCCCCATCTCTACCCATGATGGAGAGTAATAACTCCATGAAGACGGTAAATAGTCTCTAGCTAGAGTCGTAGCAATAATCACAAATCTTTCAAACCACATACCTATGTTTATTACAATAGATAGGAAGAACGTGAATGCGATGTTCCTTCGCCATGATCGCTTCCAGAAGAATTGTGGTGAAACAACATTACAGAACATCATACCGAAATACGACCACCAATATGGACCAGCGGCTCTGTTGAAAAATGCAAATTGCTCGTATACATAGCCAGAGTACCAAGCTATAAACAACTCAGTAAGGTATGCGACACCTACTATAGTACCTGTAACAAGAATTACCTTGTTCATAGATTCTACGTGGGCTATTGTTATGTAATCTTCTAGATGAAGAAGTTTACGTGTAATAATCATAAGTGTTAGTACCATCGCAAATCCTGAGAAGATGGCTCCTGCAACAAAATATGGCGGAAATATAGTTGTATGCCATCCTGGAATAATTGATGTTGCGAAATCAAAAGATACAATCGTATGCACTGAAAGTACAAGTGGTGTCGCGATACCAGCAAGTATTAATGAGAGTGATTCCCATCTCTGCCAGTGTTTAGCTGATCCTGTCCATCCAAAAGAAAGGAAATTGTATATTTTTCTTCTTAGTCCAGTTGCTCTGTCTCTTACAGTTGCAAAATCAGGTACTAATCCTGTATACCAGAATAAAAGTGATACAGTGAAATATGTTGATATGGCAAATAAATCCCATAGTAACGGCGAGTTAAAGTTAGGCCATAATGGCCCTCTTGTATTAGGATAAGGAAAGAAGTAGAATACAACCCATGCTCTTCCTACGTGAATACCAGGAAATAATGCAGCACATATTACGGCGAATATAGTCATGGCTTCAGCGGCTCTGTTTACCCCGGTTCTCCATTTCTGCCTGAAAAGTAAAAGTATCGCTGAGATAAGCGTACCGGCGTGACCGATACCAATCCACCATACAAAGTTGGTGATATCCCAACCCCATCCGATGGTTCTGTTAAGATTCCATGTTCCGATACCATGCCATACTGTCCATGCTATGCAGAATAGACCAAAGCCTAATAATGACAACGAAATAATGAACCCCACTATCCATCCAAAACCTGGTGTTTTCTCAGTAGGAGAAACAAGATCTTCAGTTATATCATGATAACTTTTATGACCTCGGATTAATGGTTCTCTAATATCGCTTACGTAATGACTCATTTATAATCAGTTATAACTTTCTAATTAATCTTTTTAGGCATCCATTGACTCATCTCTGTTCACTACTTTCATAGTGTACATAACAGATGATCTTACGTTAATCTCTTCTAAGGCGTGGTAGTTTAAATCTGACTTCCATTTCTTAGTTAAATCTCCATTCTTATTGTTTCTATCACCAAATGTGATAGCTCCAGTAGGACAAGCTGTCTGACAAGCTGTTCTCACGTCTGTATCTTCAAGTCTTCTTCCTTCTTTCTTAGCAGTTAACTTACCTTCTTGTAATCTCTGAACACAGAAACTACATTTCTCGATGACTCCTCTTGATCTTACTGTAACATCAGGATTAAGAACCATTCTTGTTAAGTTATCAGCTCCGAATGGAATTTCTTCACCGTTTACTTTAGGTTGATTAGCAGGGAATATATCTGCAGTTGTATAATCTAACCAGTTGAATCTTCTTACTTTATAAGGACAGTTGTTAGCACAGTATCTCGTACCTACACATCTGTTATAAGCCATCTGGTTAAGACCTTCTGAACTGTGATTTGTCGCATTTACAGGACATACATTTTCACAAGGTGCATTATCACAGTGTTGACACATCATCGGCTGATAAACCGTATTTGGATTTTCGGCATCGCCGAAAAAGTATCTATCTATTCTTAACCATGTCATTTCATGGTGACGACTTACTTCTTTCTTACCTACTACAGGTACATTGTTCTCAGCTACACAAGCTACGGTACAAGCATTACAACCGATACAAGAGTTAAGGTCAACGTGCATACCCCAGTAATGTCCTTGACTATACTTAGTATCTACATACTCTTCATATGGATATAAAGTAGCATCGTTTAACTTTGCGAATGCTTTTCTTTTTGACTTAAGATGAGCTACGTTGTTCTTAAGTTCTTTTAGGTTAGTTGGGAATATTACTGATCTTTCAGTAAGTGATCCTTGGTAACCTGTTATACCCACCCCATAAGCCGTTTGGCCTAATGTCGCTTCATCTGCATTTATTACTTCGCCATCAGCGTTAGCCGCTTTGACACCTATTGTATTATGATATTGAACACATGAGAAGTGTTCCTCTTTACCTACGATTCCAGAAACTGAAACGTCTGTGTTATAATATTGGTTAAGTCCATTATCAGTAGTTAAACTGTTATTGACATTAACGCCTACACCTGTTCCACATGCTCCAGCAGCTGTTCTTCCATATCCTAGAGCCAATGCTACAGTACCTGGTGCCATTCCGAATTGCTGTATGACTGGTACCGTAAACTCTGTTCCACTTACTGTAAGCTTTACAAGATCACCGTCTTTAAGATCATCGCCTCCTAGACCACCAATGAACTTTTTCAAGCCATTGAATTTAACGGGTACAGCTAAGTAATTACCCCATGTTGTTCTAGCAACAGGATCTGGCATTTCTTGTAACCAAGGGTTAGTCGCAAATTGACCATTACCCATGTTTACTGTCTCATAGAATGCTATTTCTACTTCACCTGATCCAGGCTTAGAAACTTTAGCTTTCGCCAATGCGACATCAACATTAAATGAACCACCTGTACCACCACCATTGACAGTAACTATACCATCGTGTAATGCGTTTTCCCAAAATGAAGAGAAACTAGCGAATTTGCTTTGTCTTCCAAATTGGTTATTCTTCCAACTGTTCTTTATATAATCTAAATATGGTTGTTCACTTTTTGCATTAGAACTATTAGACCATGTCAACAAACTTAACTCGGCTTGTCTTGTATCAAATAATGGGCTTATTGTAGGTTGAATAACACTTAATTGTCCTCTTTTTGCTTCAGCATCACCCCAACTTTCTAGGAAATGATGTGTAGGTGCAACTATGTTAAAAGATGCATTTGTTTCATTGGGCTGATAATCAAGTGATATTGTTGTTGCCACTTTTGCCATTGCAGCAGTAAATGCAGCGCCGTTAGCTGTATCGTAAGCAGGATTAGCTCCCATTAATATAACTGTATCTACTCTTCCACCTTCTACTTCAGAAATAAGAGCTGCAAGTTCTTTTTCATCACCTTGTCTCTGTAAAGATGCATGTGCAAAGCTCATCGTGTTACCATAGTTTCCTAGGGTATTGTTTATATCATTGATAAGTATCTGCTCGTATGGATTGTTAGAAGCACTTATAACAATTGACTTTCCTCTAGCAGCTTTAAGTTCAGCTGCAGCTTTAGTAAGTGACAATTTAGCTTTAGCATTTAATTTGCCGCCACCAGAACCGCCTACAATCTTACCATGTAAGAAGGCAATTGATTCACCTTGCTCAGAAGGCTTTATAAGAACTCTATTATCTGCATTAGATCCAGTCATTGACATATGACCTTCTACTTGGATATGCCTAGACATCTTAGGATTCTCAAGAGTTGGTTTTCTCTTAGAAATATAGTCCCTAGCAAATTCTACTGGAGATATCCATGAACCTAAGAAGTCAGCTCCAAAACTGACAATAACATCAGCTTTATCAAATTTATAATCTGGAATTACTCTATCTCCAAATGTCATCTCATTGGCTTCTAATATTGCCGCTGAAGACACAGGATCGTATGTAACTACTTTAGTCTGTGGGTATTTAGCTTGAAAATCTTTAAGAACTTCTTTAGTCGTTGGACTTAGGATAGTGTTTGTTACTATTCTTATGTTCTTAGAAGTAGCAAGCTTAGCAATTACTGTTTTATCTATATCTGCCCAAGTCGCTTTAGATAAACCATTAGCACCTTTAATCTGTGGCGCTCTGAATCTATTAGTATCATATAGACCTAGCACAGATGCCTGTGCTCTACCAGAAGTACCTCCTTGAGTCAATGGAGAAAGGTCGTTTCCTTCTATCTTGATAGGACGTCCTTCTCTACATTTCACTAAAATCGGGCAATAATCACCACCATCTACATATGTTGAAGCATAATAAGTTGCTACACCAGGTACAATAGAGTCAGGCTTTATAACATAAGGGATTGCTCTTTTTACAGGTATATCGCAACCTGCTGCGATTGTAGCTGCGCCTAAACCAAAACCTAAAAACTTTAAAAAGTCTCTTCTATTAGCTGGTTGTTCTGCAACTGCTTCAGTGTTTTCTAATACCTCAGCGGTACCGAATTCTTTATCTACAGTTTCCAAAAAAGCCTCATCTCTATTGAGATCTTTCTCACCTATCCAGACAGAATTTTTATTCATTTCTTTAATTGTCTTCTGATTTAGTAATGACACTTTTGACATTCTAGTCCACCTATGTCTTCAACTGTTACTTTGTCCTTAATACCTGCCGCTAGTTCTTCATGGTATTTGGCATAACTCTTATAGTATTCGTTATCTCCAAATTGAACTTCTGTTTCTCTGTGGCAATTGATACACCAACCCATAGATAATGGCGCATGTTGTGCCATTGTCTCCATTTCTTCTACTGCACCGTGACAGTTCTGGCATTCTAATTTTCCTATAGTAACATGCTGTGAGTGATTAAAGTAAACATGATCTGGTAGATTATGTATTCTTGTCCACTCAATAGGACCATATATTGATTTCTTCTGCTCGTTAGTTAATGAGCTTACTATGTTATTCCATTGTGTTTCAACAAGTTTAGTACCTGTCTTATCTAGTTCTTCTAGGCTGTTCTCCGTTTTGTAAGTATCCCCTATCCATTTGGTATAGATATCTTTTATCTCATCTTGAGACATGTCTTCATATCCTTCAATATATTTATTTGATATAGGGTCAAAACCTACACTTGCGTAAATTTTAGTTATTTCTGCTGTTCCATGTTTAGAGCCTACTGTAATGGCTTTGTGACAATTCATACAAGTATTAGCTGCTGGTATTACACCGTGCTTACTTCTTCTTGCCCCATCGTGACAATATTGGCAATCTATTTTATGTACGCCTGCATGTGTAGCATGTGAAAATGCAATAGGCTGTTCTGGCGCATATCCTTGTTGTCTACCTAATGATATCGCATTATTCACGGTTGTATAACCTCCAAGTATAACGCCGGCAAATAGTAAGAAACCTATAACTCCTTTACTCGTAAGTGTTTGGAGCAATGTTTTCTGTACATAAGGAACACCAGCTTTCTTGGCAGCAATAACGTTGAAGCTTGATATTATTCTAGCTAATACAGTTGATAACAATGCTAAAAAAGCAAATAATGCCCAGTAAACCCATTTAGGAGTGCCAGCCTTAACCGCTTCACCTCCAGCTCCTGCTCCAGCACTTGTTGCTACAGCTCCACCACCTGCTACTTGATAGTTTACATAAGCTAATATAGATTCTATATCAGGGTCGGTAAGCTTGGGAAAAGCCTGCATCACTGTAGGCTTATACTGAGACCAAAGCTCGGTAGCTTTAGGGTGACCAGAACCTATCATAGCTTGGGAATTCCTTACCCAATTGTATAAGTCTTCTCGTGGATAATCTGCCCATCTTTCTTCTACGCCTCCTAGAGCAGGACCCGTAGCATTAGATTTCATGTTCTTAGCATGGCACTGGGCACAATTATTTTTGAATAGAGCCTTGCCGGCATCAACGACTTCGTCAGCACTTAATAAAAGTGGACTTAGTATTAATAGTATTATGGCAAATTTCCTGAAAAAGTAGTTAATCATTCCAATTAATTCTTTTTGTGTTTACTTCTGTATCCGCATCTCAAAATCGCTGCAAATTTACAATCCGATGACAGTATTAACAATTTATTACGAACCAAGTTCCTTATTTAGATAACGTCTAAATAACTAAATAGAAACCTTGGCTTTAATATGAGGATGATATTCATAATTTTCAAGCGTAAAATCTTCATATTCAAACTCAAATATATTGTTAACTTTTTTATTTATTAGCATCTTAGGCAATGTCTTCGGTTCTCTAGTAAGTTGTAATTGTGCCTGTTCTAGGTGATCTGAGTACAAATGCACGTCTCCGAAGGAATGAATAAACTCTCCATATGCCAATCCGCATACATTTGCGACCATCATTGTGAGCAATGCATAGGAGGCAATATTAAAAGGAACTCCTAGAAATGTGTCCGCTGATCGCTGATATAATTGACAAGATAATTTGCCATCTGTTACATAAAACTGGAATAGGCAATGACATGGCGTAAGTGCCATCTGATCTAGTTCTCCCGTATTCCATGCATTAACTATAATACGTCTGGAATCAGGATTGGTTTTAATTGTCTCAATGGCTTTTGATATCTGGTCAATACTTTCCCCATTGGCAGAACCCCAACTACGCCATTGTTTTCCATATACGGGTCCGAGGTCACCATTCTCATCAGCCCATGCATCCCATATCTTTACGCCATTTTCCTGAAGGTACTTAATATTTGTGTCTCCTTTCAGAAACCACAGTAGTTCGTGGATTATAGATTTGAGATGTAGTTTCTTAGTTGTAACCATTGGGAAACCCTCATTAAGATCAAATCTCATCTGATAACCGAAACAACTTATT
>JALZVB010000330.1 GCA_023300835.1 Saprospiraceae bacterium
TCATTATCAGATGGTGCAAAATAAATGCCTTTACTTAGTTCTTTAAATTTTTCAATGCAAGATTTTATAAGCTCAGTCTGCATTTTATAATCTAGAGACTTCACGGGGATATAACTACCTTCTGAGAGGTAATTACCATTAAAAACTATCGTTCTGTTTATAGTTCTATCTAGCTTCTGTTTAATTAAATCTACTACTCCGTCATTTGATATACTCCTATGTCCAATATTACCTATAAGTACTACCTCATGATCTATATTTTCATTGGGTATAGATAGTATCTCACCTTGTGTACTCTTATAGAATGGTTTTTTGGCAGCACATGCAGAAAACAGGATTACTGCCAGAACAAGAAGAATATTCTTTAATATTTTGAAAGCGCTATTAGGATAGTTCAAGTGGTTGTAAGTTATATAGTTACTAGATAGTTTTATATACCTGTCACAGTTGCTGTGCCAAACTTAACTTCAGCTAACTACCTGTTAATCTGTCTGTTATATATGTGTACATATTATCTCATTATATATTTTTCTTAAATTTAAGAACGAGTCTTAATATTAAGAATTTTAACCCTGATTTCTTTATGCCTAATGATAAGACTTATTAACTGCGTTAATAAGTCTTATCATTTTTGAATATTAATATAATCCCTAAATATGTTTCCTTAACTGTAGCCAAAAGTTAAGGGAGAGAGAGAACTACATCAACATCACCTCTTACTCCATTTACTTTCAATCACACAACCACTTGTCCGTAAAAGCGCCAATATTGGGCAGCGAGCATCAACCTTTTTTCCTAAAACTATAACTTGGTCTTCCGATACATCACCGGTCACCTTTGTCATTAGTCTTACGTTTTTATAACTCCCATTAGAATTGTCAGTACTCCCTATAAATCCCGAAAGGTCTAGATCAATCTCAACATCTATATTTAATTGTTCAATTTTCAATGAGAGTTCATCCGCAACTACTTGAGCTTGTTCATTATGACAACCCGCTAGAGAGGCTATGAAGTATTGCATAGGATTAGGGCCAGAGTTTGTACCTCCATCTTCAACAGGCTCGTCTAAACGCAATTTCCATTCGGTCTCTGAAATAGATACTTGAGTAGGCCAACCATTCCTTGTGCCTCAGCTTTGAAAGTTTCTAAATGCATATTTTCCATATCGATATTTATTATTCTTAGTTAGATTAATTATTGCAATTCATTTAAAACCAGATTAACTTCAGAATGCCGCACATACTATAAAATCCCCTTTTACGAATCACGATTTAAAGGTTTATAAACCTATTGGACTTTGGGGAAATCGACAATATCTATTGGATAATTCCAAAAGATATTCTTGATACTTGTTTTGTATAAATTATTTATAAAATAAAACAATTGCAATTCCAATTGTTCTGACAGATATACTTAAGTTAAAAATATTCAGTAATATTTTAGGGGTACCGTTAATAGTATAATACGATTAACAATCATAAGATCGATCCAGATAATTCAAGCTTGATAGCATTAAGATTAAGAGGAATTATGAACCTATTTCCACATATGACAATTGTGGCGTTATTTAGTTTCATTTAGATAACTTTCTTACAACACCTCCAAGTGAAAGGCCTTGCACTATTATTGAGAAAACAACTATTACAAAAACAATTGCGAGAATTGTGGGTTTATAAGATGATTCTTCGAGACTCATAACTAGTGCAAGAGATATTCCTCCACGTAGTGCTCCCCAAGTAAGTATCAGTATTGTACTTTGTTGGATAGATTTTCTGTCAACAATTACTGATGATACTACTACTGATAAATACCTAGATATAAGAATAATAATGATTGCTAAAATTGCTGCGAAAATTAACATCTTGTTGAATACAACAAGATGCATAGAGACCCCTATAAGTACAAATAATACCATATTTAAACTATAATCTAATACTTCCCAAACTTCCCCGATTTTTAACTTAAGTTCTTTAGGGTAACTATCCCCATTAATAAAATGACCAAGATAAAGACCGAGCATAACTATAGCTAATAATCCACTTACCCCTATGGCATGAGCAAGCGCAAATCCTCCCATAACAATGGACAGCGTAATCATAATTGTGAGTTTACTATCATCAGTAACCATAAGTAACAAATGCTTAGTAATGTAGCCCAATACGAGACCGAACAAAAGCCCCCCTAATACTTCATGAAGGAAAATAATTCCTATCTCTAGCATAATTGATCCCTCGGGACTATGGCTTTCTACCATTGAAAGTATGACAGTAAAAACGACTACTCCAAAACCATCATTAAACAAAGATTCTCCTTCTATTTTTAGTTTTAATGATTCTGATATTCCAGCTTCTTTTAAAATTGCTAAAACAGCAATAGGATCTGTAGGTGATACAATTGAGCCTATCAACATACAAACTATAAGTGGTAAGTCAAGACCTAAAAATTTAGCTAAATAAAAAAATAACAATCCAAATAAAGCTGTACTAAGAATTGTACCTATACTTGCAAAGGTGATTATAGATTTCTTTTCCTTGATTAACTTTCTCAGATCTATTTCTATAGCTCCGGCAAATAAAAGAAAACCAATCATAACATTAAGAATAAGGTCTGAGACATTAGTGTCCTCAACTAAGCCGCATGTATGACTATAAAACGGGGTATTGAAGTATTGCGTAGAAATTAATAATGCGGAAACTAATAATGCCACTATAAGTCCGCCAATCGTAGAAGGTAGTTTTAACCACTTGTGATTAATGATACTGATAATTGTAGCGAGCAAGAATATAACAGAAAACGAATAGAACATAACTTATAGGGTTTCGCAAATTAGTGACGCAACATCACAAAAAAGAAAAAGGAAGTTCAAACTAATGAACATCCTTTTTAATGTTTTTCTTTAAAGTCGATTATATAGATCAAGATTAAACAGCTTCCTACTCACATTATGGTCATATGGATCAAGTAATAAGAATGTAGCTTCTGATTCAAGATGTTTTAACGTACTGAGATCATTTCTTTTATTGAGATCTTTCAAACTTTTATTGTAGCCATCCAGAATATATAAATCTCTAAGTTCCTTTTCTTTTACATCCCAATAGTCAAGCATATTTTTGTGCTTAATATAAATATCATGGAT
>JALZVB010000331.1 GCA_023300835.1 Saprospiraceae bacterium
GTAGCACCTGATATACCATCTACATCATAAACGGGATCTTTGGCGCCTCCTTTTCTTACATTGATAGACTTATATACTGTCCCATCATATATTTTCTTGCCTATAAATTGCTTTACCCACGCTTTGTTATCCTTGATCTCAGCACCTAGACCTGGTGTCTCTGCTTTGTGATCAAATGATACGCCGGCAATGGTATTGAAATCATCCTGGAGTGCTATACAGCCCCATATTTCATCCCATAGTCCTTTACCTCTAGCATATAATATATAGTATTTCTTACCATCAGCTTTGGTATATATATATAGGGGTAACATCTTATCTTCACCCTTTTTATTTTCTTTGGCCATGTCTACACTGGTCGCTAATCCACCTTTGTAACCCATTGCTTCTACTTCTTCTTGTGTAAAAACCTTACCGTCACCATTGATTACCAACTGCTTTATATTGTTAGCAAATACTTCTTCTACTTCCTCATCAGAGATAGCAGAATAATCTAAGCCTAAGTGATCAGCGATAGCACCTAGTGTTGCTTTCTTACTATAGATAGCTTCATTTTTATCATGTAAGCCTTTCAATCCGTTCTGTAGAAAAGCCAACAGCAGAGCCACTACTGTCGTCATAATCAGAACAAAACCCATTACTGAACTTGTACTACGCATGTTTTACTTCGTTTTCTGAGTGAGCAGGACTAGATGATAACACAGTAGCAGGTTTCATCCTTCTTTTCATATTGCCTTCGATAACATAGTGATCTATCAATGGCGCGAATGTATTGAGGAATAATATAGCCAGCATCCATCCTTCTGGATAAGCTGGATTAATAACTCTAATAAGCATTCCTATCATTCCTATTAATAATCCATAGATCCATTTTCCAGCATTGGTACTTGTAGCCGTTACGGGATCAGTTGCCATGAATGCCATAGCAAAAAAGAAACTTCCCATATAAAACTGATACATCCAAGGCACTTGCATAAACGGCGTTGCACCCCATCCGTTGAGCATCATGCCCATAAGTGCAGCACCTATAACCATACTCAACATAATTCTCCAACTGGCAATTCCCATTGCTAATAAAAGGCCTGCGCCTATAAGAATAAACGGCTTACTTGTTTCTCCTATTGATCCTGGAATATTACCCCACCACATCTGTCCTGGTGTATATACAGCAGTTGCTGCTTCCCAGCCGCCTTGATATGCTAGTGATAATGGTGTTGCACCAGTGTAACCATCTACCATAGGCGTCATATTCTGGAAGGTGGGTAAGTCCATCCAACCAAACAAGGTATTGAACAAGCTATGTCCCCAGCCATAATCGGCATAGGATCCTGCAGCTACATTCATTGCAGAAGCTGCTTCAGCGCCTATTTTTTCAAATCCTGAAACCCATACTTCGTCTCCTGATATCGTTGTAGGGTAAGCAAAAAACACAAATACCCTAGCCAATAGAGCGACATTCCATATATTCATTCCTGTTCCTCCAAATGCTTCTTTTCCTAAGATTACAGCAAATGCTACAGCTACAGCTAATATCCATAGTGGAATATCAGGTGGCATAATCAATGGAATCAATGCGCCAGATACAAGAAATCCTTCTTCTATAGCATGCCCTTTCTTAGCGGCAAACCAGAATTCTATTCCTAGACCAACAACGTGAGCTACAATAAAAATGGGAAGTAACTGGATCAATCCATGCGCCAACTTAAGATGAAACCCTTCTAAGAATCCCAAGTATTCGCCGATAGCTACAAAGTGTTGGTGCCCCATGTTATAGGTACCAAAAACATAACACAACTGCATAGCCAGAACGACCATAACCATTGTACGCTTAAGGTCCATACCATCTTTGATATGTACCCCACCCTTGGTAGTGGATGCCGGAGCATAGGCAAATGTGAAAAATCCATCATACAGTGTATGTAAGAAAGGACTCTTCTTTTTGTCTGGCTCGATTTTTTGTAAAAAGCTTAATAAACCCATGTATATATAGCTTGTGTTCTTTTAGTTTTTAAAATAGAATATATGTTTCTAACCTTGTTCTTGCATCATATCTAGTCCATCTCTCAAGATTTCCTGCAATGGCATCTTAGATGTACAAGTGAATTCCGCAAGGGCTATATCTTCTTCTGATAATTCATTGATACCTAGTCCTTCCATACGTTCTATATCTCCAGCCATAATAGCTTTCATAAGATGCTGAGGTAGAATATCCATAGGCATTACCTTCTCGTATTGTCCTGTTACTACGAATGCTCTCTTCTCACCATGTGTATTTGTAGATACATCAAACTCGTGATTAGGTAATAAGAAATTCGGGAATGTCTTAGAAACTGATGGCCTTGGCTTGATAGGTAGTAACCATCCGAATAGTTCGTGTTGGTCACCTTCTTTTATAGCCGTTATCTGACTGGTATTGCTGCTCAAGAATTCTTCTTGGTCTGCTGTCTTACCCGTAAGTACGTTTCCTAATATTAATCTATTGTTTCCATCATTAAGCTGACCAGCAGTAAGTTCTGCTAGATTAGCCCCTCTATGTGTTTTAACATATTTAGGTTCATTGAACGGACCACCTGATAATACCACTTGAGTCGATGCATCGTAGATACCAGTGTTGAACAATTTACCTATAAGAAGCACATTCTCTACAGTTACTGTCCATACAACGTCTGACCCTTTGATAGGTGCAACGTGGTGAATCTGCACCCCTACGTTACCAGCGGGATGCTTTCCTGCAAACCAGTGCTGCTCTACCCCTCTTACATTTATAAATTCTGGAGCCGGTTTACTTGATCCATTAAGACCTAAGTAAACAGTTCCTTCTGTTAATCTATTTAATACATCAAGACCTTGTTGGAAATCTGCCGATCTACCCGTAACAAGACTATTAAGATCCATAGCCAATGGCGCTGAATCAAATGTCGATACAAAAATATTAGCAGGTACTGAGTCTACACCAGGCACAACATCATAGGGCCTCTGGTTAAGACTTACCCATGTTCCTGTAGCTCTCATAAATGTTACGATATCTTCTCTTGAAGCTGTAGCCACGTTGGGCTCTTCATATTGGTGAGCGACTTGTTCTTTGTCTGCAAGTATAACAATATGACTTATTGCTCTTTTGGCAGCTCTTCTTAGTTCTATTATCTCACCACTTACGGGTGCGACATATTTTGTTTCTGGACTTAATTTATCAAAAAAGATAGGCTGTCCTGCTTTTACACTGTCTCCTACTTCAACTTCTAGTTTTGGGATAGGCGCTATGCCTCTATAATCTGTGGGCTTGACTGCATATCTAGACACTGTAGGTGTTGTAACGATATCAGGATTGGGAGCACCTGCTAATTTGATATCAAATCCTTTCTTGAGATTGTGAAATTTCTTTGGATTTGCAAATTCTGGAGCTTTCTTACCCATTATAT
>JALZVB010000332.1 GCA_023300835.1 Saprospiraceae bacterium
CTTGATCTTGTAATATTGAGAATGGGATTAAGTAAAGGGCCTCCCTTTGATATGAATGGAACTATTGAAAAAATTATACAAGCTATAAATACAAACTAAAAAACATTCTTGTGAATTGTAAAAACAACATTTTACTTATATTGCTATTTATATCTTTTTTATCGGCTCATGTCAGCTATAGCCAGAACGTAAAGCTTGAGCTAAAATCAAAAGACAGCAAGCAAGACAGTGTAGATCTTGTGATTAATATTATACATTTGGATTCTAACAAGGGTAAGGTTTTTGTAGCCTTACATAACACAAAAAAGACTTGGTTAAAGGAACACTACAAAGGTGAATCAGCTATTATTACTGAAAATACAGCAGTATTTACATTTAAACAAATACCTAGTGGCACCTACGCAGTTTCGAGTTTTCATGACAAAAATAATAACGGAAAATTGGACACAAACTTTATGGGTATCCCCAAAGAACCTTATGCATGTTCAAACAATACAAAACCAGCATTCTCTGCGCCTAAATGGAAGAAAGCTAAGTTCATTCTAGATCAATCGACGGAACTGACAATTAAATATTAAACTGATTTTTACTTGAATACAATGTCTATTGTATCGAGTTGATAAGTGTCCATAATGTACTTTCTTAGATTATCAACATCTTTAGTATCAGGTTTGTCCCAATCTAAAACGACAATGGGTATTTTGGAAAAAACATCGCTATTAAGTTGCTGTGCATGAGCCATACTTATACCATTTATCTCAGGGATAAATTGTTGAATTGCCTTACACGAATTCATGAATCTAACTGAATCTTGGAGTGGCAAATTTGAAACTAACTTCAAAGTGTTCTCAGCCTCCTTTTCTTTTAATCTATTTTTTTCGATGAGATTCATCTGTGCATTGAATCTGTTATCAACTACTGATAACTGGCTCTCTAACTGTTTTATTTTTGACAGATTAACTTCCGTAGTTGAAATTATTTCTACTCGTGTATTTGTCAATCCAAGACGACCTAAGTCTTCTTCGAATTGAGGAATATGACTTCTGTTGATAGAGTCGCCATAAACTTTCAAAATTAGTCTATTACTATTGTCATCTAAATTAATAAGTTCGTAAGCATCTAGAAAGATACTGTTCTCCCCTATTTCTGATTCTACAAATTGTTTAACAGCTTTAGTCTGCTGAAGTTCATTAAATACCCGCTTGAATATAAGGATACTGGGTATTGTTAATACCATTGAAACAAAGGCAACAATCAACATGTTTTTTCTTCTATCCTTTAGAGATGTATATTTCTTGATAGGAAATTTGAGGAAATACTTAACGATAATAAAAGTGGCAAATGCTACAAAAAAAGTATTCAGAAAAAACAAGTAGAAAGATTTACTCGCAATATCAAATGAGCCATTGGCAATTCCATATCCTGTTACACAGATCGGCGGCATAAGCGCAGTCGCAATTGCTACACCTGGTAAAGTTGTAGAAATATCTTTTCGCGCAATGGAAACAATTCCAGCTATCCCTCCAAAAATGGCTATAAACACATCTAGAATAGTAGGTTCAGTTCTAGCTCTTATTTGCTCCGTATAATCATCAAGCGGTGATATCAGGAAATAAAGTGTAGAACAAATTAACGATATAACTAACGCTGAGAACAAATGCATTAAAGCATTATACAGTGCATCCTTATCATTGATTCCTACTGCCACCCCTATTCCTAGTATCGGTGACATAAGGGGAGAAATCAACATGGCTCCGATTATTACAGCTTGAGAATTAAGATTCAATCCTATAGATGCAATTATGATACTGCACATCAACATCCACGCATTAGCGCCTGACATAGATTGCTTAGACTTAACTTCTTCTATTGTTGCCCACTTATCTACCCCAGCATCTAAATCTAAGATGTCTTTAAATAGATTCGTAAAATATTTTTTTACATCTCCTAGTGATATGTCTTTATTTGTGTTCTTTTCCACAGAAAGTGCATTTTAATGTGCAGGCATTTTCTTTATTAATTAAAAGACCACATAAGAAATGCTTTTAGAAACGGTTCAAGATCTCCAGACAGTACAGCATCCGTATTCCTGTTTTCATGATTGGTTCTATGATCTTTTACACGTCTATCATCTAACACATAAGAACGTATCTGAGAACCCCATTCGTTCTTCATTTTACCTGCCTCAGTTTCACTTTTAGCTAATCTCTTTTCCTCGAGAGCTCTTTCATACAAACGAGACTTGAGCATATCAATTGCTTTCTCTCTGTTCATATGCTGACTCCTTTCAGCCTGGCATTCTACTACTAATCCTGAGGGAAGATGCCTTAGTCTAACAGCAGATTCAGTCTTATTGACATGCTGCCCTCCTGCTCCACTGGCACGGAATGTATCCCAGTCCAGGTCGGCTGGATTGACTTCTATTTCTATTCTATTATCAACAACTGGATGCACAAACACAGATGCAAATGACGTCATACGTTTTCCTTGGGCATTGTAAGGACTAACTCTCACTAATCTGTGTACGCCATTTTCACCTTTGAGCATCCCATAAGCATAATCACCAGTCAATTGTATTTCGACTGATTTGACTCCAGCTACATCTCCAGATACTCTGTTGAGTTCTTGGACACGATATCCAGCCTTTTCACCATACATGACATACATTCGATATAACATCTCTGCCCAATCACAGGCTTCTGTACCACCTGCTCCAGCATTTATTTCTAGAAGACAAGACAACTCATCCTCTTCTTTATCCAATGTAGAACGAAATTCTATGTCATCGACAAGTACAACTGCTTTCTGATAAGTGGACTCAACTTCTTCAACTGTTGCTTCACCTTCTTTGTAGAATTCGAATAGAACTTCTATCTCATCCATTACATTTCCTATACCTTCGTATTTATTAACCCACATCTTGTGAGTTTTTAATTCTCGCATGAGGTTCTCCGCAATTTTGGAGTCGTTCCAAAAGTCAGGATTTAATGACTTCTGTTCTCCATCTTCTATCTCTAGTAAACGTCTATCGACGTCAAAGATAGCTCCTTATCGCCTCGCACCGACCTTGCAACTCTTTGTATTGCTCTATTGTCATGTATAAGCCTCGCTTTAATTATTATTGAAATTGTAGATCTACTTAGATTGAACTTTCTCTACATTTACGTAGAAATAAAGATCAGTTTTAGCTGGGATTGTAGGAGGGCTGCCCTGGTCTCCGTAAGCTAAAGCATAAGGGATTTCAATTATACCTGAGCTACCTTCTGGCACCTCTAGTAATCCTAAATCCCAACCTTTGATTACCATCCCTTTTCCTAATTCAAATGAAAAAGGTCTTCCTGCTCTGTAAGAGTTATCAAATGAATTTCCATCTTTAAAAAATCCGTAATACTGAACCGTTATATTGTCACCAGCTTTAGCTTTGACATTTCCTGTATCTTCAATTAATGCCAACTTTAAACCATCGCCAAGGTCAGTGGATTTAAGTTTACCTGCAAGATAATCTTGTAAAGCCCCTTTCGCAATACCTGTCATTTTCTCTTCAACAATTTTAGCAGCACCTTGCTTTTCTGTTGCCTCTGCTTGCATCCTAGTCTTATAAGTATCACCATCTTCAATATCAATAACCTTTACAATGTAATTGATAGACTTATTATCTTGAAACTCTGCTGGTGCATTTGGAATAGAATCAATAGGAACTATTATACTTGCACTGTCTCCTTTAGACATAAGTTGTATCAATGCCAACATCGGATTGCGCATTAGCTCACCCGTAATTTCTTCTGGAATCTGCATTGTCGGTACATTAGTAGGTGAATTTCTACTATTATCTAGTACTTCTCCTTTATCGTTCATCAATTCAAAATGTAGCGATACAACTTCTCCAGGCTTAGCTATTGGGCCGTCATTATTTGAGTGCATTTTATAAGAATAACCATTTGGTGTTTTTGAATCACCACTTGATTCATTATTACAAGAATAACTGACTAAGCAGAATACAAATATGATTGTGAAAAATTTCATTGATTAAATTTTATTTTATTTACTAAATTTATTTATGATGGAACAACCCTTCTCTCAACATATTGAGGAAGTACTGTTTTGAATCTTTTTATGATGTCCTCAAGCTTAGCATAAGCTGCTCCACCTGAGGCGTTTTTATGTCCACCTCCATTGAAGTGTTTACGACAGATATCTTGTACGGATATATCTCCTTTAGATCGTAAGGATAACTTAACAATTGATGGTTGTTCTCTTATAAATGCAGCTACTTCAATACCCTTAAGCATAAGTATATAGTTCACAATACCTTCTGTATCACCTCTTCCTATTTGAAAATCTAAATAATCTTGTTTAGTTAGTGCTATAACACCAGCAGCATATTCAGGGATTATTTCCATTCTATTAGCCAGGCAATGACCCAGCAATCTCATCTGATTTTCTGTATAGCAATTATATATATTATCTTGAAGTGTATAGTCATCAGCCCCTCTTTCCTTAAGATCTGCTGCAGTTCTATACGTCTGTGGGTTAGTGCTATATTTAAATGAACCTGTATCTGTTATCAGCCCCGTAAATAAAGAGTCCCCTATTCTCGCGTCTATTTTATCTTCCTCACCAAGGTCAAAAATAAATTGATGTACCATTTCACAAGTAGAACTGGCTGCTGTATCAGAATACATATAATCTACAAAGGGTTCTGGGTCAAGGTGATGATCTATTAATATCTTTTTGCTTTGAGAATTTTGAACAAAAGGACCGATTTTATCTATTCTATCTAGAGAGTTAAAGTCTAAACAAAATATTATATCAGATTCTTGGATTACTGTTTCTGTAAGTTTTTTCTGATGATCAAAGATTATACAATCATCAATTCCATGTAGATAATAATAAGTGCCTGGATAATCACTAGGCAGTACAACTTTAACATTATGTCCAAATTTTTCTAGAAAATACCTCAGTCCCAAACTAGATCCAATTGCATCTCCATCTGGATTACGATGGCTAATAATTATAATATTCTTGGGGAATAGTAATAACTCCTTAATTTCTGACAATTCTTCTTGAGTAAGTGACAATATGGACGGTTATAGTGAACTAAATGCTAATTATGAGCTATTCTGCAAAAATGCGTAATAATATCAAGCTTTCAAAGAATAAGCGTATCCAGAGAACGGTGCTTATAGATTGATAAGTGGAATTTCAAACTACATTTACTTACTTTTGTGACGATTTATATTCAAATACATATCAAAACATTAAAATGTCAAATAATCTTACGTTTACAATGATAAAGCCAGGGGCTGTCAAAAATGGTCACATTGGAAATATCCTTGCAAAAATAAATGAAGGTGGTTTCAAAATCGTTGCTTTAAAGTATACAAAACTAAGTGCAGAAAAAGCTGGCGAATTTTATGCCGTTCATAAAGAAAGACCTTTCTATGGTGAACTAGTAGAATTCATGTCTTCAGGGCCTATTGTTGCTGCTGTATTACAAAAGGAAAATGCAGTAGAAGATTTCAGAAAATTAATAGGTGCAACTAACCCTGCGGACGCGGACGCTGGAACAATAAGAGCTCTATATGCAACTAGCATAGGTGAAAACGCTGTACATGGTTCTGATAGCGACGATAATGCTAATATCGAAGCTAATTTCCATTTCGCTTCAACAGATATGTTTGCTTAATATTTATGCACATACTTAATAAAGAAGAGGCTGTTTTCATCTTAGAAAACAGCCTCTTCTTTATAAAACTACAACTTAGCTATATAGTTTAGATAAGTTTTAATGCTTACAAGCTTCTTTAACGAAATTAAGAGCAGTAATACTAATTGGACATCAGAATGCCGCACATATTTTAATGGAAATTGCATATCGCTACGTTGAAAATACTCGTCATAGCTATGGATGGCTATGTCTGCGTTTTCGCCTTGAGCAAAACAACTTCATTTTAAAATCTTATACAGCATCTTAAAATTCAATTGTTTTAAACTATCTGACAAGCCTAGGAAAAGTGATGTTACACTGCATACAAAAAGAGGTCAGTCTTTATTAAAAGACTGACCTCTTGACGACACCAAAATGACGTACCCAATCTCACAAGGGTCGTTCTTTGATGACTGCAATTGATTACTCAATCACAA
>JALZVB010000333.1 GCA_023300835.1 Saprospiraceae bacterium
ATTGTTAGAGTTGCTATTGCTATGATTATTGTAAGTAAAGTTTTCATGTCGTTTGCTTTTGTACTTATAAGACAAGAAATTGAATGTGCTTCACTAGATGTTCCCTACTACGGGTAGTCATTGTGGGTACTACAGATAGACTACATGGTTTATTTACGATAGTAGAACTCTTAATACCATCCTAAGTTTGTAACTTAGGACGGTATAAATACATTTTAAAAATAGTAAAATAGAACAGAACATGTTCTTATCACATTTATACATATTACTCGATACGAGACGGAGGATCTCTCCACTTCGGTCGAGATGAAAAGGTTTGGATAATTACTAAAACAAAAAAACAGTTGCCCAAAACTGGACAACTGCTTTTCAAACTTATTTCTAATCTAATGACTAAGCCGTCATTTTTTCTCTTACTGTATGGTAATCACCATAGCTTCTTTTGATCTTAGCTTTCAATGCTTTTCTTGCAAAGAAAATCCTACTTTTCACTGTTCCTAGAGGCAAGACCAATTCATCTGCAATTTCTTGATATTTGAAACCTTCGTAATGCATCATGAAAGGTTTTCTGATTGACTCATCTAGTGACTTGATCATTTTCTGTAACTCTTGCATAACGAAGTTTCCTTCTACTGCATTAGCTATTGCGTTGTTACTAGAGTTCAGGTAATACATG
This sequence comes from Saprospiraceae bacterium, assembly GCA_023300835.1. Taxonomy (GTDB): domain Bacteria; phylum Bacteroidota; class Bacteroidia; order Chitinophagales; family Saprospiraceae; genus RFSX01. The sequence continues at coordinate 677 of JALZVB010000333.1, forward strand.
TTATCTGTGTTGTCCATAATCGTATTGGACTTTACCTTCTTTCTGTAATTATTGATAAAGATGTTTTTCATTATTGTAAACATCCAAGCTTTAAAATTGGTCCCTGGTCTGAACTTTTCTTTGTTTGTAAGGGCTCTGAACGCTGTTTCTTGGTATAAATCCTCTGCATCCATAGAGTTCTTCGTCAGCTTAAATGCAAAAGAATTTAATGAAATAGTGATCTTGTCGATGTCGTTGTAAAAATCTATTGTTGACATATGTAACAGGTTTTTTTGTTGAACCAAAGATAAGTCAACGTTAAACAAAAAACTAATTTTACTTAAACAAAATAAGATTTTCTAATCAACTAAAATTAACAAAAACTCATAACTAATTGATTATCAGTAACATACAATATTGTGCCAATTAATTAAACTTTCAGTAATAATTGAAAGTTTAATCATTTCTGTGAAAATCGTATTAGAATCAAAGCAACAATGCCAAACAAGATATTGGGTAACCAAGCTCCTAAGGCTGGTGACATGGAAAGATTAATAGAAAATGTAGCTGAAAACTGACTGACAATTACAAATGTAGCGCCTAGGATAATACCGATAGCTAGATGCAGTCCCATACCACCTCTTACTTTTCTAGATGCGATGGCCATACCCATAAGCGTCAATATAATTATAGAGAATGGCTCAGAGTTACGCTTATGGAGTTCTATCATAAAGTTTTTGGCAGCCCCTAGACCTCTACTTTTTTCGCGTTGTATATATTCCTTGAGATCACCTGTGGTCATATTTTCCATCAACTTGGTGTTCCTGACAAAGTCTGCTGGTGTTATATCTAATATCGTATCTAATGTTTCTCCTTTGGCGATAAGCACCGTTTCGTCCATCCCATCAAACGTTCTGATCTCGTAGTCTTTGATAGTCCATGTTGTAGGCGCTTCTTTAAATAAAAGCTTTTCCGCTTTTAACGTTTTTCTCAATAGCCCATCTTGGAATTTCTCTAGTCTGAAACCTTGTACAGTGGTGTCCCTAGTTTTATAATATCTGATGTATACCTTTTCTTCAGGTTTCAGAAAGAAATGAATATCGTGATTTATGGTCTTCTGAGTACGCCTGGTTACATACTCTGCCTCAAAGTCATTCTTGTTTTTATTACTCTGAGGAATCACATAGTTCTTGCCTAGCCATAACAATCCAGCTAGAATGGAGGCGGCTACTATATAAGGGACCATTATTCTGTAATAGCTTATACCGCTACTCAACATAGCAACGATCTCTGTGTTTTTGGCAATTCTAGAAGTGAAAAATATGACGGCAATCAATGAAAAAAGTGGCCACATCAAACCATTGAGCCATGGAATAAAATGTACATAGTAATCCGTAAGAACGGTCATAATGCCTAGATCAGCATCCAAGAATTTATTAATTTTCTCACTGAAATCAATGACAATAGCAATCATGGATATCAGCAACATCGTAAAAAAGAAGCTGCTGAGGTATTTCTTGATGATATAAAAATCGAGTTTACCCATGTCGTTCTATAAGAACTCTTATAATCGTCTTGTTATTACGGGAATCAAAGCATTTTTCCAATTTGTAAATTCGCCTGTAATTATCTTTTCTCTAGCTGTCTTAGTCAACCATAGGTAAAACTGAAGATTATGAATGCTGGCCAGCGTATAAGCCAGTAGTTCTTCTACCTTCATAAGATGTCTGAGGTATGCTCTTGTATAGTTAGATACCATACCCGTTCCACCATATGATGGTAATGGTGTAAAGTCATCTTTCCATTTCTGGTTCTTGATATTGATAACACCATCTGCAGTATATAACATACCATGCCTAGCGTTTCTGGTAGGCAATACGCAATCAAACATATCTATACCAAGGGCTATACTCTCAAGAACATTCTCTGGCAGACCTACTCCCATGAGATATCGTGCTCTGTCTTCGGGTAATATATTGGTACAGATATCTGTCATCGCATATATTTCCTCATGCGGCTCACCTACAGATAGTCCACCTATCGCATTAATCTC
>JALZVB010000334.1 GCA_023300835.1 Saprospiraceae bacterium
CAATTCCTTACACAAGGTTATAATCAAGACCCTGATGCGATTCTCAAAGGGGCTATGTTCAAGGAGGATCATAAGAACATGGTCATTGTTAAAGACATAGAATTGTACTCGTTATGTGAGCACCATATGTTACCTTTCTACGGAAAAGTCCATGTGGCTTATATCCCTAATGGTTATATCGTAGGTCTAAGTAAAATACCTAGAGTTGTTGACGTATTTGCAAGAAGACTACAAGTACAAGAAAGGTTGACAGATGATATTCTCAGCTCGATAGATAAGGCGCTTGAACCATTAGGTGTTGCTGTAGTAATAGAAGCCTCTCATATGTGTATGATGATGAGAGGTGTACAGAAGCAAAACTCTACTACGACTACGTCAGCTTTCACCGGTGTATTTAAAGAAGCTGAAACAAGAAATGAATTTCTAAAACTCCTATTCAGGGGGAACGGATAATTTAATAACAATAAAGAAATTACTCATTATGGCTATATTACTTTTCCCTGGGCAAGGTTCTCAGTATGAAGGAATGGGCAAAGAATTATATAATTCAAACACAGAAGCTAAGCGTATTTTTGAGGAAGCAGATCGAATCCTAGGTTTCGAATTATCAAAAGTCATGTTTGAAGGAAGTGCAGAAGATCTCACACAGACTTCAGTGACACAACCTGCGGTGATGTTGAACTCATATGTCTGTTACCAGTTAAATAAGTCACAGTATGATGCAAAAGCGGTTGCAGGTCATTCCCTAGGTGAACTTACAGCACTTATAGCAAATGAGACTTTGACATTTGAAGATGGGTTGCTACTAGTTGCTGAAAGAGCCGCTGCCATGCAAGATGCTTGTAATAATACAGACGGTACGATGGCTGCGATACTAGGACTGGAAGACAATCAAGTTGAGGATATCTGTTCTGATGTAAAAGGAGCAATAAAAGCAGCTAACTTTAATTGCCCTGGACAAGTTGTAATATCAGGTGGTGTAGAAGCGATTAATGAAGCCGTTGAATTAGCCAATACTAGAGGCGCCAGGAGAGCGATTGTATTAAATGTAAATGGTGCTTTTCATTCTCCGTTAATGTTATCTGCTCAAGATAGACTTAAAAAAGCTATAGAGAACACTACTTTTTCTACGCCTACGATTCCAATCTATCAAAACGTTACAGGTGATATAGAAACTAACCCTGAAATCATAAAATCAAACCTAATTAGTCAGCTCACAAGTTCTGTAAGGTGGACGCAGTCTATGAATAATATGATTGCTACAGAGCCAGATGTATTTGTTGAATTTGGTGCTAAAGTACTAAGTGGTTTTTTGAAGAAAGTAGACAGAAAATTAAATGTGACACAGGTCCTCTAGTTGTGAAAAAAAACAAACTTATAACACCTGGCAATCTACTGATTGCACAACCGTTCATGGATGATTCTCATTTCATGAGAGCCGTTATAGGAATATGTGAACATGATAACAAGGAAGGTTCTATGGGCTTTATACTTAATAAGCCTATAAACATGAAGCTTAATGAACTGCTTCCTGATATTGAGTCAGATGAGGATTTTAAAGTTTATTACGGAGGACCTGTAACAACTAATAGTTTACATTACATTCATAATGTAGGAGATTTATTAGAAGATAGTATTAAGATAGGTAGACAGTTGTATTGGGGTGGAGATTTCGAGAAACTAAAATTTCTAATAAATTCCCAACTTATCAAGGCGCATAATATAAGATTCTATATAGGTTACAGTGGTTGGTCTGTAGGCCAATTAGAATCAGAATTAAAACTAGGTACTTGGATAGTGTCAGATTGGTATGCCAATTATACGTTCAAAGTAAAATCATCAGCACTCTGGAAAGAGGCATTAATAAATAAGGGGGATAAGTATTCCGTAATTGGCCAAATGCCTCCTCCTACAAATCATAATTAATTGTACGCATTCAACAATATAAATTTACACTTCGGGAGTCGTCAATTATTTGAAGATATCTCGTTTACGATTTCTCCTGGAGACAAAGTTGCCTTACTGGGCAAGAACGGTGCAGGGAAAACTACTTTATTTAAAATAATAAATGGAGAGCTTATTCCTGATACAGGTGACATCGCTATTCCAAAAAATACTAAAATAGGATACCTCTCTCAACATTTTGACTTTGATGATACCAAGAGTATCATTGATGTTGCCATGGAATGTTTTGAAGAATATTATGCATTACAAGCGGAGGTCGAAGTCATAAACACTAAATTGTCGACGGAAAAAAGCGATGATGTATTAATGAAATTGCTGGAAGAACTTGATGATTTGAACTTTAAGTTATCCGCTATTAGTGTTACTAATCCTGAAGCTGATGCCAGTAAAATTCTTAAAGGTTTTGGATTTAAAGAAGAACAACTTACACAACCTATAGGCAGCTTGTCTGGGGGATGGAAGATGAGAGTGAATATGTCTAAACTATTACTTTCTAAGCCAGACTTATTATTATTGGATGAGCCAGATAATCACTTGGATATTGAGGCATTAATATGGTTTGAAAAATACCTGAAAAATTACTCCGGTGCCATTTTATTTATATCGCATGATATAGCATTCATGTCTAATGTAGCTACTAAAATAATTGACCTAGCTAATAGAAAAGTATTTGAATTCAAAGGCTCTTATCATAAATACATCGCTGCTAAATCCATCAGAAGAGAAAAGGAAGAACAAGCGTTTACCAATCAACAGAAAGTTATAAGTGAAAAGGAGAGAACCATTTCTCGTTT
>JALZVB010000335.1 GCA_023300835.1 Saprospiraceae bacterium
TCTATTGTTGCGAGATGACCACCTAGGTTTTCACAATTTTGCTTAGCTGCAGGCCATGTTGCATTTGATAATGAACAATAGTATTGACTACCTCCATGTGATCCCATGTATAAGAAACCTGGTATAGCATTACCTTGATCACATGACGTACAAGCCCCGTTGTAAGTAGGTATTGTCCAATCGGCAACGGCACCGCCTCCACCATTACATCCTAATACGATATCACTAGGGCAATTAGCAAATCCACCCTGAGGTTGATTAACGGTTACTGTAAATGAACAAGAAGTTGCGTTGTTACAGTTATCTACCGCTGTGTAAGTCACAGTTGTAGTACCTGCAGGGAATGTTGATCCTGGGTTATGTGTTGTCGTTAATTGTACTGTACCACATGCATCAAACGCAGATGGAACATTCCATGTAACCGGCGTTCCTGTACTACCAGATGAAATGTTACTAGGGCAATTAGATAAAACAGGTTGTGTATTATCTACAGAAGTTATTACTTGAGAACATGAGTTAGTCAACTGTGGATGACTTGGGTAACTAGCCGTCCATGTTCTGTTTATTGTTTGTTGACCACATGATCCATTAGAAGTAACAACATCACTGTAATTAACGGTAGGTGTGCCACATAGATTATTAAAACCAGAAGTTGTTGCCGTACCTGTTGCACTTGGACCTGAATTAGCACCAGGACATATTGTTCTGTTGCTCGGACATCCTACAGTAGGTGCTGTCGCGCAAGTCTGACAATTAACAGTTACGTTAAATGAACAAGTTGCTTGATTACCACAACCATCTGTTGCTGTATATATTACTATTGTAGCACCTTGATTAAATGTACTGCCACTTGTTACAGGTGTGCCTATAGCTGTGTTAGCCGTTAATGTAGGCGTTGTACAATTATCAGTTGCTAGTGGCATTACCCAATTTACTACTGAAGAACAATTAGTTCCTGCAGATTGAACAGTAATTGATGGCGGACATGTTCTTGTGAAAAATGGATTAGAATTATCATTTAAGAATAATGTCTGTACACAAGATGCAGATAATCCCGTTGATGGATCAGTTGCCGTCCATGTTCTAGATACTGTCTTAGACCCTGCACAAGAACCTGTTGATGTTATTATATCACTAAAAGTTACGTTTGGTGTCGTACAAGAAGAAGACCCAGCAGTTGCTGTTGCTTGTCCTGTAACATTAGGCCCAGGGATACTTCCTGTAGTAATACATCCTGATGAATAATTATTAGGACAAGAAATTACTGGTGGAGCAGAACATGCGGGTGCCGCGCAGTTAATTGTAACTGAAAAAGAAACATTATTAGTGTTACCACAATTATCAACTGCTGTATATGTTACAATTGTTCTTCCTTGTGTAAATGTTGATCCACTGTTAAAGTTAGAACTAAGTGTAACCGATCCGCAAGCATCAATCGCAGTCGGCGCATTCCATGCTACTGGTAACGAGCATCCATTGCCAGTTCCAGTCATTGTAATGTTAGCAGGAACATTAGTAAAAGAAGGACCTTGATTATCGACAAGATTAATTGTCTGTGAACATGAACTGTTATTGTTAGGATTAGCAGCATCTGAAGCTACCCAATTTCTTAATAGTGTCATTTGTCCACATGCACCATTTGATAACACAGTGTCACTGAAAGTTACAGATGGTGTTCCTGAACATCCTTGTCCTGCTGAAGCTGTTGCTGTACCAGAAGTTTGTGGATTAGGAGATCCTGATCCAGGACATGCCGTATATGTATTAGGACAATTAATTATAGGCGTTGCACATGGTGCTGAGCTACAATTAATTGTAACTGAAAAAGAAATATTATTTGTGTTTCCGCAATTATCAACTGCTGTATATGTAACATTTGTAGTTCCCTGTGTAAATGATGACCCACTATTAAAGTTAGAAGTTAATGTAACCGTTCCACAAGCATCTGTTGCAGTCGGCGCATTCCATGATACGGGTACTGAGCATCCATTACCTGTTCCTGACATTGTGATATTCGCTGGAACATTAGAAAAAGATGGTCCTTGGTTATCTACAAGATTAATAGTCTGAGAGCAAGTACTTGTATTGTTGGTATCATTAGCATCTGTTGCTACCCAATTTCTTAATAGTGTCATTTGGCCACAAGTTCCATTTGATACCATTACAGTATTGTATGTTATAATTGGAGTTCCTGTACATCCTTGTCCGGCAGAAGCTGTTGCTGAACCTGAAGATTGTGGATTAGGATTACCTACTGATGGACAAGCTGTATAAGTATTAGGACAGTTTATTACTGGAATAGAACAAGGCTGTGTACATTGAACAGTTACTTGAAATGCAGCTGTAGTTTGGTTACCACAATTATCAGTGGCTGTATATGTAACTAAAGTAGAACCCTGTTGAAAAGTAGTACCACTTGTATGTGTTCCTGAAAAGTTAGCTAAACCACAATCATCTGTCGCCGTAGGTACAGTCCAAGAAACAGCTTGAGAGCAGCCAGTACCTGCACCAGTAAGTATCATATCGCCAGGTATACCAGATATTACTGGGATCCGATTATCAGTTACTGAAATTGTCTGTGTACAAGAGGTTGTTTGAGAATTAGAATCTGTAGCCGTCCAAGTTCTTGTTATTGTCTGAGCAGCACCATTACAACTGCCTGAGTTCGATACATTGTCAATAAAAGCTACTGTTGCCGTACCACAAGACACATCACCTGTAGAGGCTGATGCCGTTCCAGTTGTTGCAGGAGAGCTATCGCTTCCTAAACATACAGTCTGGTTGATAGGACATGATATTGTTGTTCCATTACAACAAGATCCTGTTACTGATACTACAAATGAGCAACTAGATGTAAGACCACACAAATCTTGTGCATCATATGTTACTGTTGTATTTCCAACAGGAAAACTTGATCCACTGAAATGGTTTGTTGTGAAAAATAACAATCCACAATCATCATCAGCTGTAGGGATATTCCATATTGCCATTCCGTTGCAATTATTAGCTAGATCCACTGACACATTAGAAGGACAGTTAGATATTACAGGATTAGTAACATCTTCTAGAAACAATGTCTGTTGACAGCTAGAATGTAACTTGAGACTAGCTGATCCCGCTGGATAAGTAGAGTCCCATGTTCTGTGTATGATCTGTAGACAACTCGTATTAGTAGTCATTACATCATTAAAAGTAACAATAGGTTGTGGACAAGATGCATCTCCTGGAATAGCTGTTGCTACGCCTGTAATAGATGTACTTATATTGTCGTTAGGACAACCTACATAAGTAGAAGGACATATCATCTGAGGTGCAGTTAAGCACATGACAGAAAAATCTGCTTGTGCCATGGGAACATCACCGTCAAAACAATAGTTTTCTGTTGAGTTATTACCATTAACATGGATAGCTGTAATTGCAAAAGCAAAAACTAACCAAAAAATTCTAGGTAAAAAATGATTCATTTTTAAATGTTTAAATTGACAATTCTATAAATGCGAGTATTGTAAGAAAAGGTTTCTTATCGATTGATCATCATAAACAATACGTCTAAAATGCGTCAAACGCTTCCTTTGTAATTCAATGTTTTATAATATTATTTCTTTTACTACTATAGTAGTAAGATAGGAACTGTTATTAAAGTCCATTATGGACTTACTAGGTTGGTTTACTGTAATTTAAATATTACAATATAATCTAATATAAAGATAGAGCTATAATTGTTAAATTACATAATCAGCGAGGGATTAAATAAGAATTAACATATTATTCTTCTAAAAATATATGTTTTTTTTAAGTATAAAAGATTCAAAATCAATCTTTTGACGTTAATGTAGCCGTCTAGGTCACCAATTTTTATATCGGAAAATTCAATGTTTTGAGAAGCAAAAGGTAAAAATATTGTGCCATTAGATATTAACGTAAATAATTGAATATTCTTGGAATTTAATTTTTATCATTAAAGCACAATTAAAAAAGTTGCTGTTATAGACTGAGATGGAGTATAATATCTCTGAAAGTGTATCGCTTAATGGAATTAAACTTACTATAGATCAAGAATTTCTTGTTATTACATATTCTATTTCACCCAATGGCATTTGCTAACCACTCTCCATTTTATTCATACTGGTCTTCTTAATAAGGCAAGAGCATCACATCGTTACCACAAGGCATGAAGAATAATCTTATTAATTCAGTTATTCCAGTTTAACATTCAGAATGTCGCACATATATTAATAGAATTTGCTCATATCTGCGTTTTTGCCTTAATCCAAACAAATTCTCTTTAAAATCTTTTGCGCATCTTAAAGGTAAATTGGTATTATATATCTTTATCCGGGTAATCAGCATACTGTGTATGTTCTTTATCTTCGGTGTTAGTAATTGTGAAATCAGGTTCTGCCTGATTAGGAATTACAGAACTAAACAAAAGATCACAAGCGATTACAGATAGAGACTTAACAAAGCGAAAAATATTTAATTAAATCAATGTCATTAAAACCTATTCCAGTTCAATGTCATATTCTAAAGAATTTAAGTTATCAAGAGGTTTGGGATTTTCAGTATTTGTTACATAACGATATCAAACGCCAGAAAAAGTCGAAATACTATAATGTAAGTTCGCCTAATTTTACAAATCACCTAATTTTCTGTGAGCATAGACCTGTTTACACCTTGGGTAAAAGCGCTTCAACGGATAATTTGCTTATAGATGACAGTAAGCTAGATGCGCAGTCCATTGAATTATTGAATATCAATAGAGGGGGTGATATTACGTTTCATGGCCCGGGCCAACTCACCGTTTACTTTATTGTTGACTTAGAACAATTGTATAGGGATGTTCACAAGTACGTAAGAAATCTAGAAGAAGTTATCATAAGAGTGCTCGATGATTATAAAGTAGTGGGCACTAGAAAATCAGACTTTACAGGGGTATGGGTAGATGATAATGAGCATAGTGCTAAGATCTGTGCGATAGGTGTTCATCTGAGTCGATGGGTTAGTATGCATGGAATTGGTTTCAATGTAAACACGGATTTAGATTTCTTCAATAATATTATTCCATGTGGGATTAATGATAGCAAGAAGTCTGTAACATCCTTGTCCAAAGAATCCGGAACAGATGTTCCTCTTGATGAAGTGCAACGTAAAATTTTAATAGCTTGCAAAGCTGTATTTGGGTTTGAATATATTAATCCATTATCGTCCTGATCTGTCTATGAAAATCGCACTTGCTTGTTGTGTTCCCATTACGAGAACATCTTGAATGTTTACATGCGGAGGTTGTGAGGCCATGAAGTAAATTATATTACTTATATCAGAAGACGTCACTGGTGTAAAATCTTCATAAATTTTAGATTTCTTTTTGTCACCATTATATCTCACCATAGCAAATCCTGTTTCTTCTACATGTCCTGGTGCAATTTGACTTATTCTGATGTTATGTTTATGTAGATCAATCCGCATGGCTTTGGTAAGGGCATCTACGGCATGTTTGGTAGCGCAATAAACATTACCGTTAGGATAAACTTCTTTGCCGGCGATAGAAGAAATATTAATAATATGGCCTTTCTTACGAGCGACCATAAGAGGAGATATCATTCTGGTCATGTATAATAAACCCTTAAGGTTAGTATCTATCATTGTATTCCAGTCATCGACATTTCCTTCATTTATAGGACCAAAGCCCTTAGCGAGACCTGCATTGTTAACAAGTATATCAATCTTTGCCCATTTGCCAGTTAGCTTCTTACAGGCTTTTCTTACAGCGTCTATATCTGATACGTCAAAAGCTAAAGTCAATACCTTTACTCCGAATTTGGTTTGGAATTTTTCGGATAAAGATTTCAATATATTTTTTCTTCTTCCAGTAATAATCAGGTCATATCCTTCTTTAGCAAATCTTTTAGATGTGGCTTTCCCTATGCCTGATGTTGCACCTGTAATGAGTACTATTTTTGACATGCTTTCTTTTTTAAGAATGGATTAATAATAAGTTGGGAAGCAGTTTTTTTAACCGATCCTTAGTTAGCCGTTAATGCATCAAGTTTATTATTGAAGTCGACTTTAAATTGCGCATACATTGAAGTTGCTGGTCCAGAAAATCCCGTATGAATATTGCTTATTTTTCTGGACTTATCTATTGTCAATAGCGTAGGGTAGGAGTATATCTTATCTATAAAGGTAAGGCTCTCAGAAGTCTCTTTTTTGTTAGCATAACCAGCATAAATTATAGGCCATGTTATACCCATTTTATCAGCATAATTATTTAGTACGGATATGCATTTGTCAGAATTTCTGTATCTTTCATATGCGAGTGAAATAACTTCGATTTTATCACCGTACTTGTTTTTAATTTCTTTCAGAAACTTGATTTCATCTGCACAATTAGGACACCAGGTACCCATGATATTAATGAGTATGATTTTATCTTCATAGTCATCTGAATTGATATCTATTGTATTTCCTTTAATGTCAACTTTGCTCAAGTTTATTTTATCTCCAGTCACAGACTTAGTCATGCTTTCAGGATTCTGTAGCTTAAAGTCATTGTCTCTTACCGCTATCCATTTAGACTTGTAATGCTTACCACTTCTGAATTCTCCTACAATTGTATCTGATTCTATAGCACCAGAAAAAAGAAAAGCATGGGATCCGTCAAATACAGAAAGTCTCAATTTGTTTCCATATGCATTGCCGTCAAGATATCTGTAGTCTCCTGTTTCTGTAAGAAAAGTGCCAGTTAATTTATTACCATCTTGTTTGAATTCAGCAACAGCTGGATATGATTCTGTAGGATTATCATATTCAAATGTCACCTTCCATTTTCCATCAAAATTTTCTGTGTCATCTACATTGTGATTGATGAATCTGTGGTCTTGACCATAGGTAGCTATGAATGGAATACGATAATCTTCTTTGTAATTGACAATCCAATATCCTTCAATGGTATTCTCCTCATAGTAGGCGTCAAAGTATGTGTCATAAGAAGAAAAATCCATTTTAATAGTATCTCTAGCAACTGTTCTATCTGTCCCATAATAGAGACCTTCTATTTTTATTTTTTCTTCTCCGTTGAGTAAGTAAGCTATCATTTCCTCCCCTTCATATTCAACTGAGAAGTTGAATGGTAATTCGAAGTAATCTCTTATTTTCTTATCCTTTTCTACGATGACAGGATTGCCCGCAGCATCTGGATCAGTTAGTTTAAGTATACCTCTCCATTGTCCTGGTGGCAGCTGCGTATACTTGTTAGGAATAGCAACACAACCTGCTAGACATATAATCCAGATGGATAAGAATAAATTAAATTTCATTAGTAAGTTTTTGTAGAACGATCTGTGAGGTGGTTATTATTTTGTAACAAAAACTATGTCAGAAGGTTGGGCAATGCACACCAGATTCTTCATACTCCCCAGAGAACCTTATCGAAAATTCAAACGCATTAAACCCAAAGCTGCTGTCAAAACTATCTCTGAAATGTATGTCATAAGATAGCCCAAATAAAAATTGACCTTGACCTATGCCTATCAATGGTGTTATTTTTTCGGGATGGAAGTTGTCCAAATCATCCACCGCAGTTACCCATAAACCTACTAAGAAACTGTTATTGGATTCCTTGAATCTATAATCTAGATTAGTCCCTAGAGCCAGCTGAGAATTTTCTCCTTGTTGTTGATATACAATTCTAGGTTGTAAAGACATACGATATTTCAGTTGCTTGTCGATACTGGCATGGAACACAGTTTTGTTAGTCAGTGTTTGCGATATGTCGATAGCAGGGTTAGGTGTTGATTGCCCATTGAAAAATGAAAAATTAGGTTCTGTAACATGGTGAATGGCAGCACCGATATAATAACTGCTTTTCTCTCCTAAGAAAGCGTAATTAATTCCTAGTGAAATATCCATTTTCCCAAAGTTATTGGGTGGTAAAGATTCTGAAGTTAATCCTTCATAACCATTTGTTTGGTTGAATTGATCTTCAAAAGTTAATCTGTCGTAACTGATGTTTCGCTGTATGATACCTAATTTCATTCCTGCACCTAGAAAAGAGTTAGATTTTTTACCCAAATGCTTATGATATGCAAAGTAACTTGACAACTTGCTTGTACTGTGTTGAAACTCTGAAACCTTATCACTTACGAAGTACAAGCCTACACCGAAGGAATCCTTGGTTTTCAATTTACCGATATTCACATTTAACCTTGTGTCACCACCTGCTGCAAAAGTCTTGTATGGACTTTCAAGAGCAGAGTTCCACTGATCACGATATACAGCTGTCATGCGATACGTACCATCATATGCTCCTGTAAGTGCAGGGTTGATATGCATTGGTAAGGCATAGAATTGTGAGAATTGTTCATCTTGAGCTGAGATGACTAAACTCATACAGCTAATAAAAACAATATATAGATAACTTTTCATAGTTTAAAATTACAATTTATTTTCAGGCTAATGTATTCATGATTAACATGATTAAACTTATTTAAGGTGTAGAGCGACTGAGGTATATTTTAAGCAATTACTTACTTAATACGGTATTTTTATCTGTTTGTTGTTAAATGAGAGTCCTTCTATATCAGAGTTTCATTATTCACATGAGAAAAAGCCTTAATCTTAGTTGTTTTCTTTTATAAGGGTATATGTGTTAAAACAATTGATTAAGAGGTTGTATTTTTACTTTTATAAAAGTAGAGTGATTTGGCAAGGCCCAAAATGAGTGATTATGCGATATGTTCTATCAGTGTAGCTTGTGTACGACAAGCGGCGGATGATAATGCGGTGTTGACTACTCAGGTACTTTTTGGAGAACCCATAAGAGTCATAGAAAGAAAGAAGCGTGACTGGTACAGAATTGAGTGCCTGTGGGATAATGTAAAAGGTTGGATAGATCCCAAGCAATTTCATTTCCTCAAGGCTTCAGAAACGCGTTTTATAGAAGCTTCTAGCACATTTGCTCTTGAGCATCTACACGGCCTTATTTCTCCTAATGGTGCTATTCCCATTTCCATTGGATCTAATCTATATAACTGTGATGGTATTAATGTCAAGTTGCCTTTTGGTAATTGTCAATACTCTGGGCAGATCGTTAGTGTGGCTCAGTCAAATGGTTCATTAAAGCTACTTACTAATATTGCAAAGCGTTATCTACACTGTCCACATATGAAAGGTGGGCGATCGATAATGGGCTTAGATGCAACGGGTTATGTACAGATGGTGTATAAACTGATGGGGATTTCTCTTCCTCGTGATTGTGCTGGACAAGCATTACTAGGAGTAGACGTAGGTTTTGCTGGCCAGGGAGAACCTGGTGATTTGGCGTTTTTTGAAAAGGAAAATGGCGTTATTTCTCATGTAGGAATAGTCATAGAAAAAAATATGGTTATCCATGTCTATGGTAAAGTAAGAATAGATCATCTAGATCAACAAGGCATTTTCAATAAAACTAAAAAGCGGTATCTGTTCAAGCTTAGAACATTAAGAAGAATAGCTACTTTCAGTTAGAATGGATGCTCTGATGTGTTTGGATTTTTAATCATAAGACAGTTCCTGAGCCAGAAATCATCAATTAAAGCTACGAGTTCAAATATCTTTTCAATATCCACAGGCTTAGAAAGGTATGCATTGGCACCATATTCATAGCATTTTTCAATATCACTTTTTAACTTAGATGTGGTGAATACAATGACAGGAATCTTCTTGAAGATAAGATCCTTCTTTACTTCACGTATCACCTGCTGACCTGATATTTTAGGGAGATTAAGATCGGAAGAG
>JALZVB010000336.1 GCA_023300835.1 Saprospiraceae bacterium
ATATCATATCCATAGAGGGTATAAAAATCACCATCAGCAGCTACAGAACTACTAAATGTCTTAGACTTATCTACAATAAAATCAAGCGCATCCTTGATTGTAGGGGGAACGAGTATACTCAAATAAACGGAACAAGCCGTAAATATGATACCCAACATCAACCGCCACTTATAGCGTACGAAATATTTATTGAGATACTTTAGATTCTTCAAATTAGCTTTTCTGTTTGCAGTAATGTTAACGGTATAACGACTCAGATGTTTTTAGGATCTTGAGAATACCGTAATTATGAGGCAAAGATACTTTAATAATGTGCTTTTTAAAGCGCATGAGGCGTATCATAAATAGCGTAAAGGATTACGCAATCTAGAAATAACTTAATACTCCTTAACCTATAGTATTGTATGCTTTGGACTCAATTTTTATATATTTAAACTATAAATAAACCATATGCGCTATCTCGTTTTAGTATTTGTCCTGAGCCTAACTACGCTACAGTCTCAAAATCCTCTATTTGATGACATATCCAGTATTGCAGGAACAGGCAACAGCATCAATAATAATGGTGTTGTCACAGGAGATTTTGACAACGATGGTTTTGAGGACATCTTTATTCCTTCGCGATTGAACGATAATCGACTCATGAAAAACAATGGCGACGGTACGTTTGAAAACGTAATAGCATCTTCTGGTATAGAAATCAATGGTCTTACCATGACGGGTTCTTGGGGTGATATAGATAATGATGGAGATTTGGACCTATTTGTAGCTAATTATAATACTGCTACTGCACCTTATAGCAATTATTTATACCTCAATGATGGCGCTGGTAATTTTACAGATATTTCTGCGACAGCAGGTATTGCGACATTTGATCAAACCAGATCGGTCCATATGATGGATTTGAATGAAGACGGTTTCTTAGATATATACGTTTGTAATTTGCTACAAGAGAATACACTTTGGCAGAACAATGGTGACAATACATTCAGGAATATGGTATTTCCCACAGGGTTGAGAGATGTTTCTATATCTATGGGGGCTATTTTCTTTGATTATGATAATGATGGTGATCAGGATGTATACTTGACACATGATGGGAACAAGGAGAATATCATGTACGAAAACATGGGAACGGGTACTTTCAGAGATGTATCCGCTGCTAGAGGGCTCAACTTAGCTGCTCAAGGGATGGGAGTTGACCATGGAGATATCAATAATGATGGTCATCTAGATATCTATGTCACTAATCTAGGGCCTAACTTCATGCTACTTAATGATGGCCAAGGTAACTATACTGATATCGCTGCTGCAGCTGGCGTCGACGATATGGGCGGCATGGGCTGGGGATGTTTCTTTGTAGATTTTGACAACGATGGATGGGAAGACATTTATGTTGTCAATGATTCTAATTTCAGCCCGGCATCCAACAAGTTATTTAAAAACAATGGGGACAGTACATTTACACAAGTGAGCGATAATTCTCCGCTTTTTAGTTTTTTCAGAGGAAGAGGTGGTATCTGGTGTGACTTTAATAATGATGGACATTTGGATATAGCTGTCGCAAATGATGATATAGGTGTCCAGTTATTTGAGAACAAAAACACGGAAAATAACTGGATCGCCTTTGATATAGAAGGCACAGATGTTGTACCTGATGCCTACGGTACAAGAATCCAACTTACAGCTGAAGCGGGCACCCTAATTGCAGAAAAGTCTTGTGGCCAATCTTATGCCTCTCAGAGTTCTCATCGTGTCTATTTTGGTCTTGGCAAAGGAGAAGCTTCGGATATCCTTTTTCAATGGACTGACGGTAGTGAAGATTTTTATAGTGGACTAGAAAAAAATAAAATCCATTTTATCAAACAAGGCAGTAATCCTTTTTCCAATGTAGACGCCGATAACGATGGCTATAACGATAATGAAGATTGTGATGATAATAACCCAATGGTCAACCCAGGTATGACAGAAATACCATACAACGGTATAGATGATGACTGTAATCCGCTGACGCTAAATGATGACTTAGATCAAGATGGATTTTTTCAACTTATTGATTGTGATGACAATAATGCCAATGTGAATCCTGGTATTCCTGAGACCACATACAACGGCATAGATGATGATTGTAACCCTACGACATTAGACGATGACTTAGATCAAGATGGATTTTTATTTGCTGTAGACTGTGATGATAATAATCCAGAAGTAAACCCAGGTGTTACAGAGATTCTGAACAACGACCTAGATGATGATTGTGATGGGGAGATAGATGAGACAACGTCCACTTATACGACTAATGAAATCGAAGTTAAGTTATACCCCAATCCAACCACTGGATTGTTGTTTATAGAAACGCCTAGACTAGTTGATTATGTTGTGGTCTATGACCTTAAAGGGCAAGTTGTTTACAATAATGATGTAACTTCTAATCACTTAGATTTAAATGTATTAGCAACAGGTATCTATTCTGTAAAGATGATTGCAGGGAGTAAACAGTTTTACAAAAGAATATTAAAGTTATAATTAGGTTTAAAAAGCGAAGGTGATGTTTATTAAACTAGCAGGCCTTCACCCCGATACCGATGTTTCGGTTCTCTTATTTAATAGCAAGGTTTACTTGCTATTATCTACCAATAAGTTAGGCCATGCATTCATGTCTTGAAACAAAAACAAAGCAAAACTTCAAGGCTGTACCCATTTCTTAACGATAATCAACTAATGATAACTACACATCTAGATTAAGAAAGTCATCAAGATCATCTTTTTCTTGCTGTCTTTGCGCTTTAGTTTTATCGAATGTATCTCTGGGTAAGAAGAACTCTTTTTCTTGATTGGCTTCATCAGCCCAAGGGTCTCTGTTTTCTTCGTCTTTTTCAATGATTCCTTTGAATAGGAATGCGACAAAAATACCGACTATACCACCTAACAAATGGCTCTCCCATGATATGCCTTCCTGAAAAGGAACAATACCACCTAAGTAACCACTATATAATATAACAACGATAAGGGCCAAAACAATTGACTTGATATTACGTCTGAATATGCCACTCCAGAAAATGAACGATACAAGACCGTATACGACACCGCTGGCGCCTATGTGATAAGCGGATCTGCCTAGCATCCACACAGCGGCACCTGTAAGAAAATATATAAAAAAGAAACTGGCCAACGCTACCCTCTTGTAGAAGAAGTGGATAATCGTAGTCGTTACAAAAAACGGCACCGAGTTAGAAAATATATGTTCCCAACTGCCATGAATAAGTGGTGCCGTAATGATACCGATCAAGCCATCTTTGGCCCTAGGAAAGATACCATAAGAACCCAAGGAATGACCCGTCATATATGAATAAATATGTACAACCCACATAACAGCCAACAGGCTTATACTGAACTTAAGTGCATGAGCAAAGACCTTGATTGATTGATTCCCTGACGTATCGGTTGACATATAATATTACTGAGTTACTTTACTTAGGAAAGGTTGAAAATAGATTCCCGCCTTATGAATGGCGCTTATGTGCCATACCTTACTTAAATCTTCTATGTACAAGTTTTACAAAATTCTTAGCTTTTTTGAATTTTCCGCTTTCATCCCATTTGTATTTAGAGGCCACACTTCTTATAAGTACAGACTTAGCTTCTTCAAAACTAGAAAGGCCATTTAATGCCACCATAAGGTTATTGAATTCATCATTATTACCGCCAAACAACTCATTGACAGTAAACATTTTCTCATTGATACTCATGGCCCTAGTAAGGTCCTTTATTGCTGTCTGACTTAATTTGTCTGATAATTCTGTACTGGTTACAATATTGAACAGTTCGTCCATCTCAGGAGAAGCCGTAGATATAGGCTTAGCAGGTGTTGGTGCTGTAACAGGTGGCGCTTGGACTGCAACTGGTGCAGTTACAGGAATTGCAGCTGCTACGGGAACTGCCGCCGCAACAATAGGTACCGCAACTGCTGCCACTTGTTGTACGGGCTCTGCAACGACTGCTCTTCTTACTGGTTGAGGCTCTACATAAGTCCCTGCTTTCATTTCTTGGAGCAAGATCTTCTCTTGTTTCTTCTTACGTTTGATCTCTTTACGCATTTCTTCAATCTCCATATCCTGGATATCCTGAATATC
>JALZVB010000337.1 GCA_023300835.1 Saprospiraceae bacterium
AAATCGCCTGCAAGGGACTTCCACCCTCTAGAATAATTCACTATCTTCCGATAGTGGAACCCATACTGGGCACACACAATATATATCAGATCATATCTGTTCGTTCCTCACAGAGACGATCGATATCATCATCCGTTATAATGTGAGCTAGAGATATCGCTTATATTTAGCAGTGTGAAATTTGAGTATCAGTTCGTAACGGCGAACTAAAAACATGCATAACATAAAATAAAAAATGAAAGAAGAAAACTAATATATAAACCAGCTTGAGGAAGAAATAAATGATTCTTACTCAAATGATGACTTATACAATATTAACTCCTGGGGTGCAGACCTTTCTTTTAGAGAGCTAATATCAATGTATGAAGAAGATGAACTTCTAAAGCCAGAACTGCAACGAAAGTATGTTTGGGAGAAACCTGAAGCAAGTAGGGTTCATTGAGTCTCTTCTTTTGGGTCTGCCAGTTCCAAGTATTTTCCTTGCGAATACACCAGATGATAAGAAATTAATTATTGATGGTTATCAAAGAATTATGACAGTTTACGATTACGTCCATAAAGGATTATGGAGTAAAGATGGCAAAGTATTTAAATTGTCTAATTCAGAAAAAATCAATGAACGATGGAGAGAGAAGTCATTTAATGAACTCCATGAAAAGGAACAAAGAAAAATTCGCAGTTCAACCATTCATGCCATCGTCTTTGAACAAAAGTCACCTAAAGATAATGACACAAGTCTTTATCAAGTTTTTGAACGGATAAACACTGGAGGAAGACCTCTAATGCCCCAAGAAATTAGAAACTGCGTTAGCCAAGGGAAATTTAATGATTTGCTATTCGAACTAAATAAGAATCAAAACTGGAGATCATTTTTTGGGAAAGAAGAAGAAGAAGAAGTAGAAGAAGAAGAAGAAGAAGAAGAAGAAGATTCAAGAATGAGGGACATTGAATTTATCTTAAGATTTTTAGCTATAGATACTGATTATATACGAACACATAAGTCAGCAAATATTTCTCTAAAAAAATATTTAAATGAATTTATGGGCTCAGAAAACTCTCAAAATCTAAATATTTTAGGTGAGAGGAAAGACAAATTTGAGTTTGTAATGAATTTTGCTCAAGCTAATATCGGAGAAAATGCCTTCTTTAATATTGTATCTGGAGAAGAAGATAAAATAAGAAAACGGTTCTATTGAATATGGAGGCATGTTTGATCTTGATTACGGTAAACTGTATCAGGATTTAGGATCAGCGGCTGAAGTGTTTAGGATTGGTATACTTATTATTTATTAAAAAGTACACCAATCCACTTTCATGAAATTCTAGTACTTAGATTTCACCAACTTAGAAACATGCGGCTCATCATTGCCTTCGAGCTTTACTATATAAATACCGGATTGAAGTTCACTTATATCAAGCGTTCCTGTATTGTTTAATGGTCTTTGGATGACCCTTCTACCAGATTGATCATAAACGGACACTGTATGGTACTCTTCTCCACCTTCTATTATCACGATAGATGTGGCAGGATTGGGAGACAGTAGTACTTTATCATGAGCTATTTCGTTCACATTTGTATATAATCGCTCACCTTCACCAAATACTCTCAGTTCAGTAAGACTTACCCAAGGACCAGTGTAAACATCTGCACCTAATACAGTTATTCTGACGAATCTATTTTCAAGACTATCTACAGAATTGATAATAGGTATAGTTGCAGTACCTGGAATTGTATTATTTGATCTATCTACGATAGTTGTATAGGGACCATTTTTATTTTGAGCACCTTCAATTATGAATTGATAGGCTCTGTCTTCGTAGCAGGTAACTTCTATCTGAGTTATCGTAATGTCTCCCTCTAAATCAACAGTCGCTGACTGCGGAAACTCCTCTACAGACCACCGAGTATTGGTATTGTCATCTACTAGATTAGATTCAACGTTGCTACCATCAGGAGCATCAGTTCCTATAATCGGCTGCCACAATGCCCAGTTAAATTCAGTGGAAGGCGTGAGAATATGTATCATTTTCGAATCCATAAAACCGCCTTCAGCTGTTGTAACTGTGACGCTTACTATACCCTCGGAAATCGCCGTCAATAAACCGTCTTCTGTTACAGTAGCTATACTAGAATCTTCAGATTCAAAAACCACTTTTTGATTGATTGCATCAGCAGGAAAAACGAAAGCTTCTAATTGAGTGCTCGCTCCAACAGCAATTCCGTTAACCTCAGCCAACTCTACTCCTGTCACATTCACCTGATCTCTAACCGTAATATTAGTACTTAAGGAAGTCTTTGACCCTCCTTCATTATCAGTAGCCTTTGCTGTTAATGTATAGTCTCCAATAGCTACATTTGTCCATGTAAATGAATAGGGAGCAGTCGTATCTTCTCCCAATTTATTATTACCGCCCTCAAAAAATTCAACTTTTGTAACTGTTCCATCTGAATCTTCCGCATCAACTGTAATAGTAATGTCACTGCCTGGTATAAAATTAGTGTCACTAGAAGGAGCAGTTACATTAACGGATGGAAAAAAGTTTTGCAGTGTGCCATCTTCTTCAAAAAGTTCGTCAAAGTATATAGTCGCCTCTCCATCATCCTGAAGGTAAGCACCTGCTTTCCAATAACTTGGAAATGTCCAGAAAGAGACGTCCATATTCACCTTTTCTTCACCTTCAAAATCAATGATCATTCTTCCATCAACCAATCGAATATCGCAAATAAAATACCCTCCTGGATCTTCGCCAAGATCCACATGAGTGGTATTAGACCCACCGTCATCTGTTTTGATTGCTGCCCACAAGTGGTTAGCAGGTATTTTAGTATTATGTTTATATATTCTCAATAATGGTTTATTCGGTCCATTGCCCGCATTTGCATCATCGTGAATTTGCATTACAGTAACTTGATCACAAGTCTGCTCTGCAATATCAATTCTTCCATGTAGCGATCTATTGGCAGCTGTAAGGTCCCAATTTGTTTCATTTCTTAGTTCTGTTCGTTGGCTATCACCAGATTGATTGAAAAGTATCTTATCACCATCTACCACATAGAAATATGTGGGATGCGTATACCGATCATTAAGTCTATCAACTGATGCTAATGTAGAGCTGGTAGGCGCTTGGAGCTTACATTCTGAAAGAAAAGGTTGGAATCTTGGTATATCGGATGGAGCTTCATAACCCTCTGGCGGAGTTGGTGCAAAGTGTTTAACATCTAAAGCGAAGAAAGATACTTGCGCATATTCGTCCGGATCTCCAGCATTGTTCTGATTATAATTTCCAGCTTTGAAGTACATCCAATCATCAGCAAATCCACTATTAGTCATATCTACTTCTTGGACAACATCAGCTTTACCGTCCCTCATTATAGTCACAGTTAGCATATTACCTATTACCTTAATTTCGTAGCTAAACTTTTCACCTAATGCGATACCATCTACTGGATCAGCAGCACCATCACTTCTACTACCAATCATTTCGTACCACTGTTCTGCACTGGTTGTAGGTTCATGTGCAAAATAAATAGACCCCTTCGTGTTCCCAGGTAATTTGCGATAATATATTCTACACGGCTCGTCATCAGAAGCATGTATCTGTCCGACAATGGTACGGCCTACCTTACGATTTTCATCTGAAGTCAAAGACACATGATCTACTGCACAGGTAGCAGTCATGACGCCATCTACGCCACCAGCAGCTTCTTGATTGGCCATAGTAGAAGAAGAAAATACCCAGTTGTTTTTATTTATTCCTTGAGTGGGAATGCTAGTGTCTAATCTACGTATCATCTCTCTTAACTCGTTCCTTGGATATGTACTACCACCTGTTCTACCATCGTTAGGACACCAAAATACCATGGCGCCAGTATTCTTGTCGGTGTAGAACTCATCATCCACCTGATAGCCAGATGATAACTGATCTGCATCTCTTTCTTGTTGATTTGGACGGGTAAGTTTCCAATATGAAAGATCGAAATTTCCACCTGGTGGCAAGTCTGGATCTAAATCTTGTGCCGTAGCTGGACTAACAACAAATATATTCAGTATTAAAAACAGCAATATGCATAGCGGGTAGGAATATGTATTAGAAAATTCAAATTTTCCAAGTCTTAGGTACTGATTATTAGATGATACTTGCATATTAAAGCTTTTGTAAAAAGTCCAGAAAACAGCGTTGTGAATAAATGAAACACTAAATCATTAAAAAAGTTGAGCATTCTATTATTCGCATTTTATAGAAACCTTCGAACAATTGGTCAACCAATTTACCAAAAATACAAATTTAATAGCGACTTGCTTTATCTGTAGCCAATAAATAAGGTATTGCAAAAGACATTCTACAAGAATTAATAGGAGGTCAACAGACCTTCTTATATTGATATGAATGTTTCCATAAATGGGTATGGACTTTTATCTAATGTGGGCTTATTAAAGTCGCAATAAATGAATTATAATAGCATTTAGCTTTCAAGCTGTCGTATAAGATTTTAAGAAGAATTTGTTTAGCTCAAGGCATGAGCGAAAGATTTCGTTGAAAACGAATCGAGTAGGAAAGTGCTCGAATTGAGAGAACCACGAAAGTGGTTGGGAAAGCCAATTAAATAGCTATAGCTATGTCGAGTATTTTCGACACAGAGATAGGCAGATTCTATTAAGATTTGTGCGGCATTCTGAAGGCTAATTGGTATAAGTTGAATAGGAGGGATATATAATAAAAACTAGATTGGGAATAACTATTTTTTCAATTATACTGGGCTTGCTACCAATAAGATCAAATTAAAAAGAGTCTCCCACCTGATAGATGGAAGACTCTTTATTTACTATTGATCAACTAACTAGTAACCAGGATTCTGGCTCAAATTAGGGTTGTTTGTAATTTCTAAAGGTGGAATGGGTAGCAAGTAATCTCTGTTTGGGTCAAAGTTTTCCGTGCCTTGAAACTCGGTTTCAAAACCATCAGGTCCGAATACCTTATCTCCCATTCTTCTTCTGACAATATCGTACCATCTTTTCTGTTCAAAGGCTAGCTCTAGTCTTCTTTCTTCCAATACATCATCAACTGTAGCTCCAGAGATATTAGCAGGCACAGCACTCGGAGAATTGGTTCCATTACCATTTCTTGCTCTATTCCTAACCATATTAATATACTGATCAGCTTCACCTGTAAGACCAAGCTCTGCAGCAGCCTCAGCGGCAATTAATAGTACTTCAGCATAACGCATCATCTGATAATTAGAATGTGAATCTCGTCCGCTAGTATTAGCTAGTGGCAAATCGCCCGCCATGGCTGTGTACTTAGAAATATGTGGACGATTGGCATTACGACCATCTAGGGTAGAAAATTGAGTAAAAGGAATCACAGTTCCCATGTTGTCAGCTACGGCCTCATCATCAAAATTGACTTCCTTTCTGTAGTCTCCATCATCCCAAGTATCAAATACGGCTTGAGCTGGTACCATAACAGACCATCCTCCAGAAGCGTAATAGGTTTGTTGACCAAAGAAACCTGTAAAAGCAGCCAGATAATCCCTAGATTCATCACCAACATTGGTTCCAACAAAATCTATAACAAAAATTGGCTCAAGAGATGCATCGGTATTCACTGCATGAAAGATATTACGATAATCTTCCTCCAATGCCAAGTTATAAGTTCCTGCATTATTAATAACATCAGTAGCTTCATTGTAAGCTGATTCATAGTCGCCTCTAGTGAGGTAGACGCTGGCAAGAAATGCACTGGCAGCTGCTTTACCTGGAAGGGCTCTATTCATTCGTGAATCCATTAAGGTCTCCTTAGCAAATTGAAAATCTGCGATGATATTTGCATATACTTCATCCACAGGTGTTCTCGGTGCCACTGATGCATCGACAACAAGCGTCGTCTCATCCAAATATGGAACGTCTCCAAAAAGTCTGACCAAATGGAAGTAGGCAAAACCTCGAATGAATCGAGCTCGTCCTGCTATCTCTTCTTTTACTCCAGCATCTTGTTCTTCAAGAACTTCTAGCTCTCGAAGGGTCTCATTAGCACTTCTTACTACCTGATAAAGTCGAGGCCAGAAACTTCTTTCAGGATTAGACTGATTTAAAATCAGTGGATTACTCGTTGAAAGTGTAAATTGATCGTGTTCAATTCTTTCAGCATTAGTGGTAGGATTTCCTATATCTACCATATCTGAACGCAGCATAACGGTTAAGCCTAATCCTCTTGACATAAATGCTCTAGCCGATAAATGACCATAAGCACCAGCAATAGTTGTCTCGACTGATTCTAAATTTCTTGGCCGCTCATTGGGCTCCAATTGACTTCTTGCGTCCTCTTCTAAATCCGAACATCCCGTAAAGGATAAACCAAGCATCAATGTGATTAAATATATATACTTTTTCATTTTAATAATCTTTTTATTGATTTAGAATTTTAAATTGAGAGCTACAGTAGCTGACCTTAGATTAGGATAATTACCAAAATCATGTCCTTGAATAACATTATCATCTCCACTGCTTTCGCCACCACTACCAAAGTAACTCACTTCTGGGTCTAAACCAGAATAATCAGTGATGGTTAGTAGATTCTGAGCACTGATAGATAGCCTTGCTGAACTGATTCCTATATTTTGCAACATACTATTAGGCAAGCTATAGCCTAATGCAATATTTTTAAGTCTTAAATAACTTCCGTCTTCTACAAAACGAGATGAGCGCTCTCTTCCTCTAATCGCTGCTCGAGGTATATCAGTATCTGTGTTTTCTGGCGTCCAAGAATTTAATACATCTGTCACGCCATTACTGTCACCATTATATAATTGAACAGCTGTCAAGTTGAATATATCTCCACCACTAGCCCCTTGAAAAAAGATATTTAAATCAAAATTTTTGTAAGAAACCGTATTGGTAAATCCATATGTAAAATCAGGATTTGGATCACCTATAATCTTTCTGTCATTATCATCAATCATTCCATTAAAATTACCCTCTTCATCTGCTACTTCTGCGAACAAAGGCTCTCCTGGTATTGGGTTTCCATCTCCATCGTTAGACGAAGCTCTCAAAGCGGTACCTTCTGGAACTGCGCCACCTTGATATACACCTTGGTAATCTAGTCCCCAAAAAAGACCAAGAGCCTCACCCTCTCGTAATATGTAAGTAGAACCACCAGAGAAATAACCTGGAGCACCACTACCTATGATTTCTGTACCTGAAGATAATTCCACTACTTCACTCCTGTTCCTTGCAATGTTAAAATTAGTAGTCCATCTAAAACCATTTTTATTGATGTTATTTGAAGTTAAAGAAAACTCAACTCCACTATTATTAATTTCACCAACATTTCTAAGAACATCTAAATCAGTTGTTCCTAAATAAAAATTTGAGGCTCTATCTACAGCTAACAAATCTTCCGTGTCAATGTTGTAATAGTCTGCACTAAACGTGATTCTATTTTCAAATAAACCAACATCCACCCCTAAATTTGTCTGATATGAAGTTTCCCACTTCAAATCTGGGTTTGCCTCACGAGCTAGATCTACACCAAAAGCCCCACCAACCTCTGAAGGTGGCTGAACACGAAACGTAGCAAGCGATTCATAAGGACCTATGGCTTGATTACCCGTTAGACCATAACTAGCTCTTAATTTGAGGTTGGATATTGTCTGGTGATCGATCAAAAAACTTTCGTTTGAAAGCTTCCATCCAAAGGCAACAGAGGGGAAAGTTGCATATTTATTATTTTCTGCAAAGTTTGATGCGCCATCACGACGAACTGTAGCTGTAAGTAAGTATTTGTTTGCCCAATCAAAATTAACACGTCCAAAAACAGATTCGATTTCTGATTCAGAGAAACGGGAATCAATGGTACGCTGATCAATCTGTCCTGCCTCTAGATTATACCATTCAAATGCATCATTTAATAATCCTCGAGCACCTGCTTCAAGCCCTTCTGTCGTATTATTTTGGTATGAATGACCAACTGTTGCCGTTAAATCACCTTGCCCAACGGGCTTTGTATACGTTAGGTAATTTTCATTAAGCAAATTTGTTCTTTTTATAGATTCTAAAAATGCGCCACCAACGCCACCGGTCGGCGCAAATGTTTGCGGCTTAAAATAACCTTCAGTACTATTTTGAGTCCTGTATCCCAAAGTCGTTTTAAAACTCAGACCTTCTAATATTTCAAAATCAGCGTACACATTAGTTCTTGAATTATCCGATTTGGTTTCGTTCCTTATCTG
>JALZVB010000338.1 GCA_023300835.1 Saprospiraceae bacterium
ACGATAAAACTATAAAAATCATTGAGTTCTGACACAATTGCATTACCATCTTGTGCCTTGGATGACTTTACCTTTATATATTTTTCCTGATCTCCTATATCTAACTTCATCGCATCCTCTTGAGGTTCATCTGATATTCTGAAAACTTGTCCTTCTTTAGTCAATAGATCCAGACTTATATAACTCCCTTCTTGGAATATTCGGAATTTTCGCATTTGCTTCATGCTTATCCGACTTGCCGTCAAGTTAGCTACGGAGTCATCTTCAAACTCGATTCTGGCGTTACATATATCCATAGAGTCACTTACAACGGATACCCCATTGGCACGAATATCTCTAATCGGTACTTTCTTGACAGCTAATATCATATCCAGGTCATGTATCATAAGGTCTTGCACAACTGACACATCATTACCTCTGGGATTGAATGTACTCAGCCTATGGACCTCCATAAACTTAGGATTATTAATCTCAGCTTGCAAATCCCTGAAAACGGGATTATAGCGTTCTACAAATCCTACTTGTGTTATCAAATTCTGATGATCACTGGCAATTTGGGCTAATTCTCTCGCCTCAGATATGGTAGAAGTCATAGGTTTCTCAACAAATACATGTTTATCTGCCATTAAAGCTTCCTTGGCCAGTTCATAGTGGCTTGTCGTTGCTGCTGCAATAACACAGGCATCTACTTTATCCAATAAGGCTTTAGAACTTTTATAAATGTCAAAACCTTCATAATCAGTAGCTGTCAATATAGGATCATATATGCCAATCAGCTCAAATTTTGTCTGCTTAAGACATTTGAAATGAATTTTTCCTAGATGACCTAGGCCTATTAATCCTATTTTCATATGCTTGGATTCATTGTTTTTGAGAGAAGAAAAAGGAATAATATGAGTATGAATCCAGATACTGCGACAATCACAAGGTATTTTACAGACCTTAGAAACTTAAGGACTTCTTCGGCATCATTAGGATGATGTTTAGATAGGTAGGCTTTGGCTTTCGCCGAATTAAAAACAAAAGAACTTTCTAAGCCTATTTTCCTCATTCTCAGCTTATTATACTGCTTAACTATACTGAATCTCAGAATAAAATTTACGACTAACAGTAAGATTACCAGCGGTAACACAAGAGATGAGATGGTTGTATTCATAGTCAGTTAATAAATGTACAAAGGCTAAGTTAATTAATGTTGATTGTTATACAGTGATGAACCACAAAAATAAGCCTTGAAGAATAACATGCTTTACGATAATCTTAAAGATTAAATGACATGAGTTTTCAACAAATCGAGGCAAATAATAGCAGAAATGCGTAATTTTGCACTCATTTTGGTGAATTAAACAAGAAAAACATGAGTGGAACAAAAATTACCCTTAGTAAAAGAGGGAAACTTATCGTCCCTAAAGATCCTATCATTCCTTTTATCGAAGGTGATGGAATCGGACCAGATATCTGGGCTGCAGCTCAGAAGGTATTCGATGCCGCTGTCAAAAAAGCATTTGCTGGCGATAGAAAAATACACTGGAAAGAAATATACGCTGGTGAGAAAGCCAACGCAAGAAAAGCAGGCGACTGGTTACCTCAAGAAACGACTGATTCCATTAAAGAACATTTGGTTTCTATAAAAGGACCATTAACAACTCCTGTAGGTGGCGGATTCAGATCATTGAATGTTGCTATAAGACAGAAACTAGATCTATACGCTTGTGTAAGACCTGTAAAATGGTACAGAGGCGTTCCTTCTCCTGTCAAAAAGCCAGCATTGGTTAACATGACAATTTTCAGAGAGAATACTGAAGATATCTACGCAGGTATTGAGTACATGCACGGAACTGAAGAGAATGAAAAAGTAAAAAAATTCCTTATAGATGAAATGGGAGTAACGGGCATAAGATTCCCAGATACTGTTTCTCTAGGTGTAAAGCCTGTTTCTAAAGAAGGAACTGAAAGACTTGTAAGAGCGGCTATAAAAAATGCGATTGATACTAAAGCAGGATCAATTACACTTGTGCACAAGGGTAACATCATGAAATTTACGGAAGGTAAATTCAAAGAATGGGGTTACGAGCTTGCGGCAAGTGAGTTTGAAGCTAAGCCATATGAAGGTGGACCATGGAAAGTGATCGATCACAAAGGCAACCAGATCATCGTCAAAGATGTTATCGCTGATGCATTCTTACAACAGATATTATTGAGACCAGCTGAGTACGATGTAATCGCTACATTGAACTTGAATGGTGACTACATTTCTGATGCTCTTGCCGCTGCTGTAGGTGGAATAGGTATTGCACCTGGTGCTAACATCAATTACGAGTCAGGAGTAGCCGTATTTGAAGCAACGCATGGTACTGCTCCTAAGTATGCAGGCCTGGATAAAGTAAATCCTAGTTCAGTTATACTTTCTGGTGTTATGATGTTTGAGTACATGGGATGGAAGAAAGTAGGCAAGATGATTGAGAAAGGTCTTAAAGGCGCTCTCAAATCAAAAAGAGTAACTTACGATTTTGAAAGATTAATGAACAATGCCACTTTATTAAAGTGTTCTGAGTTCGGTGATGAGATAATTAAGCACATGTAATTAACTTAATCAGATCATATAAATTAAGCCAACTGTTTCCATAAGAAACAGTTGGCTTTTTTTTATTTTGGTTATACTAGGACTAAATATCAAAAAGTCTTAGCCTTAAATTAATTCTGCAACCATCACATTTAATATTAGTTAATTGCAGGAGGAGCTTATAAGAAACAAACCATTTGTTTCCCAAAAACAAGATCTCATGGCTCCTTTTAATAATGATAACTCAATAAATTTCTATCTCTATTTCAACAACGTAACATTGCCACGTTCTTCTACACTGAAGGTTTCATCACAAGAGCTATACTCTAACTTATACATCCAGAAAAAGACACCTAGATCATTATCTCTTCCATCCCAAGATTCATTTGGGTCGATAGATTTAAATATTGTACTCCCCCATCTATCAATAATAGATAGTTCGAATTTCTGTATGTCTAGTTCATCACTCATGAATACAGAAAACTTGTCGTTGCCGCCTGATTGTCGCGAATGGATAATATTAGGTACATAAAGAGATTTAGACACGGCATCGTTTACAAATTCTAGATCCCAGTCGTATGAAACCATAGTACAACCATCTGTAATATCTACAGAATATACGCCTGACACATCTGTTGTTATCATAGCGTCTGTGCTTCCAGTATTCCAATTATATTCTACTCCCTCTCCACTTATCAACTCTGGGATCAATTCTACTTGCTGTATCGAACAATCCAGATCTATATCATCAAATTGTATATCTAGAATAGGTAAGACACCTACTGTCGAAGGAAAAGAATCTATACATCCCGTTACATCCTTCACATAGACAATATTAGTTCCTTCTGGCTGCGCTATAAAAACAGAATCTGATTGATAAGATATACCATCCAAAGAATAAGAATAAACGGTAGATGCAGATTTCATTTCTATGACACCGTTATCAAAATTAGAGCAAGTTGGCACAGTTTCAATCTGCGCTGCTATAGGATCATGGCTGTCGATAGAAAACGACATTTGAGTATTACAATTATTAGATGTTAGTACAAACAAGTCGTACTGACCTGCATCGATTCCAGAGAACTGAATCGCAGAGCCAAAATTCACACCATCAACAGAATATTGATTACCGATATCTGAAGTCATGATATCCAAAATTCCATCCTGTGATCCTACGCAGGTTTTCTCAGTACTTAATGTCACAGAAGCATTACTAAATGAATCTATTATAAATGGATGCTCAAATGCACAACCACTGCCATCGATAACATGTAAAATATGATTTCCAGAACTCAATCCGTTATGGGTCAAATCAGTTGTTGTTACGCCTGTTATATCTATCCTATAATCTAAGCCTGTTACATCTGAAGTTACCATCAACGTTCCTTCATCAACGCCTGGGCATGTTGAGCTAGGGCTCAAGTCAATAGTTGGAATTAAGTAAGTCGGCATGACAAATTGCTCTACATGGTCACAACCATTGGCATCTTGAACATTAAGCGTATGTGTCCCAGGGGTGATATTTTCAATGATAAGATCAGCGGTATAGTTTGTAGCGCCATCAATCGCAAACTCCAGCGTTCCTCCGCTCAGATTATCAATTGTCAGGCTACTCATGGAACCGCAACCAGAATCTGCTACTAAGGATAATTGAGGCTGTGTATGCTCATCTACTACAAAAGTCTCTGTAGAAATACAGCCAAAGCTATTCTTCACATTAAGTGTATGTGCCCCAGCTGACAAGTCAGAATAATTCAAGTCAGAAACATAGTTTCCACTATTGTCTAGTTCATATTCTAGATCAGGCATACTGTGGGTAATGATATCCATTGTCCCTGTATTGGCATCGAAACAAGTATTATTCGCTTGTAACTGGATTACGGGTACTTCGTAAGGCAAGACTTCTATGTAGACTAGAGAGTCACAACCTTGTACATTGGTAAAGAATAACGTGTCTTTAGCATTTGCCGCATATTGCTGGCCCGCGTAATCTACCTTGTCATCTATACAAGTTAATAAACTGATCGCTTCTGTAGATATTATACAGCTTTTGGTAAGTGGGAAATCTTGTGTTATATCTTCTATACAAGACAGCAAGGTAAACGCATATTCCATTTCAGAAATATCAACTGGGAAGCCAATTCCTACTGTATCTAACTGTACAACAGCATCTGAGATCATCAATGGATCTATTAAATATTGTCCATCAGCATCTGTCGTTCCTGATTGAATAACTGTTCCACCCGATACGATTGAGACTGTTGTATTGTCAATTATTTTTTCGCCAATATCATAAAGGCCATCATTATTTTCATCTATGAAGACACGTCCAGTAATTGTCTGCTGATTGGTTTCAGGAGAAAGTGATAGCGTTCCCGTTGTGTTAGAACAACCTACATTACTAGTAACTATAACTTGATAATCACCTATCCCAATAGCTTCAAGAGTTGCCGCTGTGCCCTCTGGACCAGAAATCGCTACCCCATCCAACAACCATTGGTAACTTGCAAATTCAAATTGGTTATCAGAAATACATAGGGTCTTAGGAAAACAAACTTCTTCACAGCCTGTAAGAAAACCTGATACACTTGGCAAAGCATAGATTTGAATTCCATTGCTTACACTGAAGCATCCTTTTTTATTAACGGCTGTTACATAATACCAGCCCGGTTTAGTAGTTGAAACACTTGTCCCTGTTATTCCATTGGACCAGTGATATACCAATTCAGAATCTGGACTTTTTACATTAAACGTATATAACGGTCCTTCACAATTTCCTACCTGATCACTTTCGATCTCTGGTCTAACAGGCACTGCATGTATTGTCAAATTAAACGGATCAGAAGTGATTGTACATCCTGTACTACTATCTGTAATATCTAGCGTTATAATATGTTCGCCTGGCATCAAGGCATTCAATTCCCAAGAAGCGATACTCCTTGTTGTCTGTCCAGTAGACCATAAATAATCACCATTGACAAAGGATCCATTTAATGAAAAGCCATCACCTTTACATATCACTGCGCTGTTGTATTCCACTGAATTTGATCCATCAAGAGTAAAGTAAATTATTGGGTTTATCGGTTTAATTGTGCTTACGACAACGGCATCAGGAACATAATCACAGACATTACTACCTGTCACAGAAACGGTATAAATACCTGCGTCCATTACAGCAATAGTCTGTGTTGTCTCACCATTGGACCATAGGTAGGCAATTCCACCTGTAGGAGCCGTTAAAGTTGCTACTTCTCCTAGGCATATAGGCATCGTTTTGTCTATGCTAATCTCTCCCGTCAATATGTTTTCACTTACATCAATCACTCTTGTCACTGATCCTACACAGCCATAAATACTGGTTCCGGAAAGTGTTACCGAATAGCTTCCTGATGTTGTAAAGTTATGAACAGGCGCTTGATTGGTAGAGGTATTAGCCGCACCAGAACTGGGATCATTGAATTCCCAACTTACATCAAAAGTTGTCGGACTAGAAATGGCAAACTCCAAACCTTCGTCTATACATTTAGAAAAAGGGAGAACAATATCTAATTGTGGCATACCGTGTATCTCTACCGTTTTGGTAATTGTGGCTTGACAGCCTACATC
>JALZVB010000339.1 GCA_023300835.1 Saprospiraceae bacterium
AGCCAATTTAGCTTCGAAACTTAATGTGTTGCCGTGTAAGTCTTCGCTGTCCGAAGTCTTTGGTTTCGGACTAGTAGTTTTTTAAGTAAAGAATGCCTTTATACGGGTTTGAAGTCAGAGACTTCAAATAGCGGGACGCATAAGAGAAGTTGAGAATCTTTTTGTCCTGTTTAATCTAGGTAATTATAGATCATGTTACAGACAAAAAACAAATTAGAATATAGGTTATCGTCGATTAATTGTATTTCTACTTCATTACCGTTGAAAACGGACCCTTCGATCTAATTTTTATTATAAATTTGCAGCCTAATTAACAATTATAGCATGAGTACAAATGCCAGACGCAAATATTGGATGATGACATTAGTCTCACTAATAGGAACAATACTATTCCTAGTCTTCAAACCAGAATGGTTTTGGGTGATGTTGCCATTTTTGGGGACTTCGTTCATATATGCGATGGATTGGGCTTAAGAATAGCCGCTTAGCGCATAACTTTTTAACTTTTACATATTGGACAACTTAGTCCGTCTGCTTGAGAAATACGGAAACTCTGAGCAGACACAACAGATTCTATCTGGGCTCGACAGTAAAAAGCCTGCTCGTATATTATTAAACGGAATGATAGGCGCTCAGGAGTGCTTTGTCTTGGCCTCAATGTTCCAGAAATCTCAGCAGTCCCATTTATTTATAGCTACAGATAAGGAAGAAGCCGCGTATATACAGAATACGCTGGACCAATTGATTGAAAACCAGTCAGTGCTTTTCTTCCCAGATTCCTTCAAGAGACCTACAATTTTCGAAGAGATAGACAACAACAACGTTCTTATGCGAACGGAGTCTATCAACAAGGTCTTTTCTAACTACAACAAAAAGGAAATCCTTGTAACCTACCCTGAGGCGCTTTTTGAGAAGGTTGTAAACCCGACTCACCTAGAAAAACATAGGATATCTATTTCTAAAAACGAAAACCTAGATGTCAATACGATCATCGAATTGATGATAGAGTATGGGTTTGAGCGAACAGATTTTGTTTATGAGCCAGGGCAGTTTTCGATCAGAGGAGGCATAGTAGATATATTTTCTTTTGGTAACGAATGGCCTTATCGTGTAGAGTTATTTGACGAGGAGGTTGAGTCAATAAGGTTATTTAACCCTACGACCCAGTTGTCGCTTAAAAACATCGAACGGGTATCTATAATACCTAATATCAGTAATCAGTTTACACAAGAGCACAAGGTTCCTCTTTTCGAGGTCTTCCCAGAAGATGCCTGCATTTGGGCCAAGGATGTGGACATGCTGGTAGAGAAACTAACGATCTGCCAGACCAAAGCCAAAGAATACGCTGAAGCCGTAAAATATTCTGAAGACGAGGCACTCATTAAGTTACTAGACGAGCGAGCATTCATATATCCATCGGAGATAGTTGGCGAACTGGAAAAGAAAGACTTGATATTGTTGAGAGCTTACAGCCAGAAAATGAGCCTTGACTTAGAAGTAACCTATAACAGTTCTCCACAGCCGACATTCAACAAGAACATAAAACTACTTATAGAGAACCTTACGGCAAATGAAGATAAGCATCTAGAAACCTTCATTTTTACGGAGAACAACAGGCAAATAGAGCGGTTCTATACCATTTTTGAAGACCTCAAGGCAGATGTTAAGTTCCACCCTGTTCTCAAAACACTGCATTCTGGATATGTAGACCACAACCTTAATGTTGCTATATATACAGACCACCAGATATTTGATAGGTTCCATCGTTTCAAACTCAGAAAAGGATTTACTAAAGAAGCGGCTCTGAGTCTCAAGATGCTAAGGGAACTCCGTCGCGGAGATTATGTAACCCATATCGATCACGGGATTGGAAAATATTCAGGCCTAGAGAAGATTAACATCAATGGTCACGAGCAGGAATCTGTAAGACTTCTATATCTCAATAATGATGTGCTCTATGTAGGGATTAATTCCTTGCATAAGATTGCCAGATACACCGGGCAAGATGGCACCCCTCCTAGATTAAGTAAGATCGGTGGTGACGCCTGGAAGAAACTCAAGGCTAAGACAAAGAAGAGAATAAAGGATATAGCGCATGAGTTGATCAAGCTCTATGCGCAACGTAAGGCCTCCAAGGGTTTTGCTTTTCCAGAAGATGGTTATCTACAGAATGAACTAGAAGCCTCTTTTATATATGAAGATACGCCTGATCAATACGATACCTCTGTTGCCGTAAAAGCAGATATGATGAAACCAACGCCTATGGACAGGTTAGTCTGTGGTGATGTGGGTTTTGGAAAAACAGAAATTGCAATAAGAGCGGCTTTCAAAGCAGTTCTAGGTGGTAAGCAAGTGGCTATATTGGTCCCAACTACCATATTGGCCTTACAACATTTTAAGACCTTCAAGGCCAGGCTTGGAAACTTCGGAGTCGATATTGATTATGTAAATCGATTCAGAACAAGTAAGGAAAAAACAGAGATCTATAAGAAACTAGAAGCTGGTCAAATAGATCTTCTCATAGGTACACATGCGATACTCAACAAAAAAGTTAAGTTCAAAGATTTAGGGCTACTTGTTATAGATGAAGAACAAAAGTTCGGCGTTTCTGCCAAAGAAAAACTAAGAAATATAAAAGTCAATGTAGATACATTGACGTTGACAGCGACACCTATACCGAGGACCTTACAGTTCTCATTGATGGCCGCTAGAGACCTGTCAATTATGCGTACGCCACCACCCAATAGGCAAGCCATTCATACAGAAAGAAGAGTATTCAATGATGAGCTTATTAAAGAATCTATCTATTATGAATACATGCGTGGGGGGCAAGTTTTCTTTGTACACAACAGAGTAAAGTCTTTGCCAGAAATCACAGCGATGGTCAAGCGATTGTGCCCTGATCTAGACATTGCTATGGCACATGGTCAGATGGAATCCAGCCAACTAGAAAAAACGCTACTTAATTTTATAGATGGAAAATACGATGTTCTTATCTGTACGAACATCATAGAAACAGGTCTCGATATTCCTAATGCCAATACGATCATAATTAACAATGCCCAGAATTTTGGGATGAGTGACTTGCACCAACTCAGAGGAAGAGTAGGACGATCTAATAAAAAAGCATTCTGTTATCTATTTGCTCCACCTGTATCAACATTAACTACAGAAGCTCGTAAAAGACTAAAGACACTAGAAGAATTTTCTGACCTCGGTAGTGGTTTCCACATAGCAATGAAAGATCTAGATATCAGAGGCGCCGGAAACTTGCTAGGTGGTGAACAAAGTGGCTTTATCGCTGACATAGGATATGACACTTACCAGAAAATACTAGAACAAGCCATCTACGAACTTAAAGAATCTGAGTTCAAAGACCTCTTCAAAGAAGAACAAGAAAAAGTAAAAACTTGGGTCTTCGAAGTAGAAATTGATTCTGATATAGAGATGCTTATTCCTGACGAATACATCAGCATCATACAAGAGAGGTTATCTATCTACACCGCCATGGGCAAGATAGAAACAGAAGAGAAACTCCTAGAACTTAAGAAACAAATAAAAGATAGGTTTGGTCCTATACCATTCCAAGTACAAGAGCTATTTAATGGTATCAGGCTCAGGTGGATATGCAAGAAACTAGGCATAGAAAGGTTCTCGTTGAAGAAAAGAAAAATGAGGTGTTACTTTGTCAGTAACCCACAATCTCCTTTTTATGAGACGGAACTATTCGGGAACCTTATTACCCACATTACCACGCAAGGCCAAGAAAAAGGCTTAGCGATCAAAGAATCAAAAGGCCTTATCTTGATTAAAGAAGGGGTTAATAATTTGAAGACGGCAATGAAGACGCTTGAGGTTTTGTTGGAGGATATTGATGTGTAAGGTAGTACAATAACCTTTTCAAAAACGTCACTACCCAGCCCAGCCTTCTCTATCCAAGCTCCTATACTGAATAGCTTCTGCCAGGTGTTCTATCTTAATATCTTCACTTCCACCTAGATCGGCAGAAGTTCTAGCAACCTTAAGAATCCTGTCATAAGCTCTTGCTGAAAGTTGCAGTCTTGTCATGGCCGTTTTGAGAAGTGTTTGTCCTGCTTGGTTGATTTGGCATAATTCTCTTACCATTCTTGAGGGCATCTGGGCATTGGCATGGATGTCTGGATGATCTTTGAATCGTTCAGTTTGTATTTTTCTGGCGGTGACTACTCTAGCGGCTATATCTTCACTGGTCACTTGTGCCGGTTTGAACTCCGCAAGCTCATCGTAGGAAACAGGGGTTACCTCTACGTGTAGGTCTATTCTATCTAGTAATGGACCAGAGATTTTATTGAGGTATTTCTTTACAATGCCGGGACCACAAACACATTCTTTGTCAGGGTGATTATAATAACCACAAGGGCAAGGATTCATTGATGCGATAAGCATAAAACTAGAAGGAAATTCTACAGTTACCCGTGCACGTGAAATCGTTACTTTACGTTCCTCCATCGGTTGTCGTAATACCTCTAGTACAGAACGTTTGAACTCAGGTAATTCATCCAAGAAAAGTACACCGTTATGCGCCAATGATATTTCACCTGGGTTAGGGTTGGAGCCGCCACCTACAAGTGCTA
The DNA here is from genome assembly GCA_023300835.1 of Saprospiraceae bacterium. Classification (GTDB taxonomy): domain Bacteria; phylum Bacteroidota; class Bacteroidia; order Chitinophagales; family Saprospiraceae; genus RFSX01. The sequence goes on from JALZVB010000339.1 coordinate 4,614, forward strand.
CATCGCTGATTGTATGATGAGGTGCTCTGAATGGTCGCTGCGTAACAAGAGATGCTTCTGTTCCAAGTAAGCCTGACACAGAATGAATCTTAGTTGTTTCCAAGGCTTCATAAAGGTCTAGAGGTGGTAAGATCGTAGGAAGTCTTCTCGCCAACATTGTTTTTCCAGCACCTGGTGGTCCGATAAGAATAGCATTGTGTCCACCAGCTGCAGCAATTTCTAGAGATCGTTTTATATTTTCCTGCCCTTTAACATCTGAGAAATTTACGTTGTAATCATTCTGACTATCATAGAATGCTTCCCTGGTATCATAATGAAAAGGCTTGATGGTAGACTCACCATTGAGAATAGAGATAGCTTCCACTAGGTTCTTTACACCGTAGACATTTATGTCATTAACAATAGCCGCTTCTTTAGCGTTTTGAATAGGAAGAATAAGTCCTGCCATTTTCTCACGTCTGGCTTGTATCGCAATCGGTAAGGCACCTTTAATAGGACGGAGAGAACCATCTAATGCCAGCTCTCCCATAATCATGTATTGAGATAATATAGTATGGTCTACTTGCTTGGTGGCCGATAAGATACTCAATGCAATAGGGAGGTCATATGCAGATCCCTCTTTTCTTATATCGGCTGGGGCTAAATTAACAACAAGTTTTAGGCGAGGCATTTTAAAGCCTACGTTTTTGACAGCCGCTTCTATACGTTGGAAACCTTCAGATACGGCTTTATCTGGTAGTCCGACTATAAAAAACATTTGTTTTCCTGCGGCTACAGTTCCTCCCGCATTGACCTCTACAATAATCTTCTGTGCTTCAACACCTTGTACGGATGCCGCAAATGTTTTGACTAACATATTCTATTAATTGTTCTAGTTGACTAAGATAAGATGATTTTATGAATACAGACTTATAAGTTAGCGTCTTGTCTTTACATAGATAAGAAACATAGTTGATTCTAACCGCAATGCCTTTTGTACAACCCAATAGCAAAGTTTCTTGTTAATTGTTAATTGTTAGCGTATTGACAAATACTAAAAAATGAAAAAATCAGAACTACCCATAAAAACCTGTATTGTATGTGAGAGACCTTTTACTTGGCGTAAGAAATGGGAGAAAAACTGGAAGGTTGTGAAGTATTGTAGCGAAAGATGCAGACGTAATAAAACTCAAATAAGAAAGCAAACGTAATAAGTTAAGCCATGATCTCCTGATAGCCCTTCTTTATTACGATATAGCCCACAGATAAAACACCTCCTAAGAAGCCGCCTAATAAAAAATAATAGAGTGCCCCTTTATTAATAGGCTTCAGTGGTGGAATAGGTCTATCTATAACTTGTATAAATGCACTTTTGTTCTGTAGTGTTATCTGAGCCAGCTGATATTGTTTTTCCATTTCGCCTAACATAAGAAGCAACTTTTGCTCCTCTGTCTTGAGTTGTTTTTCCTTTACCTTATCTGTCCTACTGATTAAGCCTCTATAGTTGTCTCCGAATTTTGCAATAGCATACTGTGTTTGACTCAATTTATTGGTAATAGAATCATATTTGGATTCGATAATTGAGAAATCTTTATTCTGTTTTTCTGCCTTTTTCTCTACATAATAAGTACTCAGTTTATCAAAGAATCTATTGATAACTGATATAGACAGATCTTGGTTATCTGTCGTCATTGAGAATTGTAATATTCCACTTAGCTCAGAAAAGTCTGTAGAAAGTGCTCTACCTTCTCCGTCTTTTCCTACAAAAAAATAATGAAGTTTCTTGAGTGCTTTGTTTTCTAAAACACTGAAATCTAACAGACGACTATGCGTAAACCTGAAGTCTTTGAGATCAAGGGACTTATCTATTCCTATAGGAATGAGTGGTTTTTCTTCCCATTTTTTTTGATTCTCCAGAGAAGTGATAATGAGATTAGCGATAAAGTCAGATTTTCCGTCTATTGTTAAACTGTCAAAAAGTACCCTCTCTGTAATCGTTCTCGTTTTGGATAGATCCAATATCTTATCCAGGTTAGAGTCTTGGCTACCGCCTAATCCTATAGAACCGAGTATGCCCGTAAGCCCACTGAGTGCCCCTTGACTATCCTCATCTACCATAAAGCTAAGGTCTGCCTTGAAAGCTTTAGCCGTATTAAATTTAAGTGCGCCTAATATAAATGCAAGCAAAAAACCACAAATAGCTATAAACTTCCAACGACGTAGAACCGTCATTGCATAATCCTGAAACCGTAAAATGGCTTCTTTTATAGATATGTCAGAATTGTTAGAAGTATGACTCACTGATATACAAGTGTTTAAATAATAAGCGCAATATCCACATTCATTTATTAAAAAGATAGAGTAGACGTAAAAAACACATTAAGAATTATCTTTATGGCAAATTTACATCATGTACAGAGGAAAAAAAGTGGTTGTGGTTATGCCTGCATACAATGCAGCAGCTACACTAGAAAGAACTTATCGTGAGATTCCGATGGACCTCGTAGATGAACTTATTCTATGTGACGATGCAAGTAAAGACGATACGGTAGAGGTTGCAGAACGACTCAACATCAAGCATATTATATCCCATAGAACGAATAAAGGCTATGGCGGAAACCAAAAATCCCTCTATAATAAGGCTCTTGAGATAGGCGCAGATATAGTAATTATGCTACATCCTGATTATCAATATACGCCTAAGCTTATTCCATCTATGGTTAATATAATAGGTGAAGAGTTATATCCTGTGGTCCTAGGGTCAAGGATTCTAGGAAAAGGTGCACTCAAAGGGGGAATGCCGATGTACAAATACATAGCCAACCGCTTCTTGACCTTATTTCAGAACATCTTGATATCCTATAAGTTATCTGAGTACCATACTGGATACAGGGCATTCTCGAGATCCGTATTAACCTCGCTATGTTACAATGACTTGTCTGATGATTTTATTTTTGATAACCAGATGCTTTCGCAAATAGTCTACCATGGATACGATATTGGGGAGGTAACCTGTCCGACCAAATACTTTGAAGAAGCTTCGTCTATTAACTTATCGAGAAGTATTAAATATGGACTTGGAGTGCTTCGTGTATCTATACTGCACAGAATTAACAAAATTGGGCTTTTGAATTCTGAAATGTATAAAAAGGCCAGCGATGATAGTAAAAATGGGAAAAAAGCTTAAAATAAGAACAGGGCAGCTACAATGTAGTGCCCTGTGTAACCCCAAAAAACCAATTGAAAACAATCTATCTTGAATATTTCACTTAAGAAATATATGTATGTATCATTATATAGTGATAAACGAAAGGTTTATCTCTGACTGATTTTTAGACGGAAGTCGTATTAAGAAGTAACACAACTGGTAACCAATTGAGACACATATAAAACGTGAACCATAAACAACTCGCTGTATATCAACCAATTAGAGGCAAAACAAATAATGTTAAAAAAGTTCCATTTGTTTCCGTTTTTTGAATTGTATAATCGTTTACACCGAACTTATTGGCTATAAATGAGCTTGTACAAATCAAAAAAAGGAGGAGAGAAAGTTGTGAGAAAAGAGGTCTATAAATGAATACAGGGCTACTACTAGTAGTGCCCTGTATTACCCCAAAAAACCAATTGAAAACAATCTATCTTGAATAT
>JALZVB010000340.1 GCA_023300835.1 Saprospiraceae bacterium
TTAAAGTTGTAAAGTTACATGTTTTATTATATACAAACTATTCAATTGATTTGAGAAGAGTTCTTACAATATTTTTAGTTCTAGTTACGAGTATATTCTTGTACTTCTATAACGCTACACTAAAAACACAAAAGAACTACCCTGCTCCTATAGAAGATCTTCTGATAGAAGATATGGAAGATGGTGCCTTAAAACCACTGAGGAAAAGATGGTTTGAAGATGTCCATAGTTGTGCACCCGAAACAAATTGGAGATCCATCGAAGCTAAGACGGCTTGGCGCTCATACAAATCCAACTTATCAAACATACATAGATCTGGAAATGGTGTCAATATTGCAGATGGTGCCATTGTAGGTATTTGGCAAGAAAGAGGTAGTATAGATCAGTCAGGCAGTATTATTAAGACGTATTATAATACACAGGTAGAAAAACTATTTGCTATTGGAGATGGAGGTAGCATCTGGAAAGGGAGCAAAGAAGCTCTCTCGCTCAATTGGAACTGGGAAGTTGTAGAACAGAATTTGAGATTCAATGGTCGTTTTCTTTCGATAGGATACCCTACTTCTACATCGTACATAATAGCAGCTAGTATAGATGGTTTACCACATTATTGGGAATTGATAACTGGACAATGGAAACCATCAGACGGTATAAACCTAGAAGGACCATTACTAATAAAAGATCAGGTATCAAGACTAAATGGTAAAGAGGTATTTTTCTTATCCCAAAAACCAGATCAAAATGATGTAAGATTATATTATTCTGGTGATTACGGTAAGAGCTATACAGTCAAGAAGCTATTCTCCGATAAAGGTATTGATGATGTAGCCATATCTATTGATCAAAATGGAGAAGACTTATATGTGATAGAGGAAACGCCAACCAGTTTTTCTTCTAATGTATCTAAGATTTATGATTGGGATCAAAACCTAAAAGACTTTGCAGTCTACAAATCATTTACGCCACTAGGTTTCGGAACAGGTGTCGCTAATGTTGACGTATATACGCAGAACGGCCAACCCTTATTTTTTGCTTACACAAAAGAAGGCGCTGACTATAAATTTAAAAAATCTATAGATAGAGGTAACTCATGGAATGATATTTCAACCCTTCCCAAGGCTCCTTGGGACATAGGTATATACATATCAAAAGCTAATCCCGATATTATGTACCTGGGAGAAATGGATGCTTACAAGTCAATAAACGGAGGAAAAACTTGGCAAAAGGTCAATGACTCTAACGAATATTATGAAGATAAGGATACTAAGCTCCATGCAGATATCATGCATGTGGATGAATATAGTATTCAAGGAATAAATACACTGATAATAAGTCACCATGGAGGTATTCATATAAAACCAGATGCTGCATCAAATTTCAAAAATATAAGTGAAGGCCTAAATGCTTCGCAGTATTATAGTGTAAAATCAGTACCAGATGATGAAAACATAACATTTGCTGGATCCCAAGATCAAGGATTACAACGGGCATATATTGCTGCAGAAGGACTTCATGTTTTTACTCAATTTCTTTCTGGTGATCTTGGACATCTTGTTTTCACTGGGAATAGCTTATGGTCTGTCTACCCTAATGGTACTGTCTTTTATCATAAAGATCCTAAATCAAATGCAGGACCTGCTTATTTAAGTTTATCCCATGGAAGTTCACTATTTATACCGCAGATAATCTCTTCCCTGGAAGAGGCTAACACCGTTTTTATAGCTGGGGGAAGTATGCAGCCACAGGATTTTGTGGGATCTTATATTGTGAAATTCACTGCCAATCAAAATGGTATCATTCCTAGGACATTACCATTTGACTTTAGTCAAAGTGGTGGAGACATTGGAACAATGGCGATCAATAAAATTAGGCAGAATGAGTTCTATGTTCTTACAACTAACGGAAAGTTCTATAGAAGCTCTGACTCTGGTATAAATTTCTCTGAGATTAATAATGGATTATCTACGGGATCAGAACTTAACGATATATCCTTCTATGGTTCTAAAATATTGATCTCAAGTAAAAACCCTTCCCTTCTGCTTCTGGGAGGTTCAGGGTATGATAATGCTGCTGTATATCGCTCAGAGGATAGTGGAGATACATTTACAGAAATGGATAATGGTTTGCCTCAAACTACTGTTTTCGACATGGCTTATAGTTCAGATGAGAAATTTATTTTCGCAGCCACTGAAGCAGGCCCATATGTGTATATCGTAGCTCATGAAGAATGGTATGATCTATCACAAGGTAAAGCCCCTAACCAGAGATATATGAGTGTGGAGTTCCTAGAATATAGTGACAAGATTAGGTTTGGAACTTTTGGAAGAGGGATATGGGATCTAGACTTGATGCACCTCAGTGCATCTGAAGAAATAGAACCTGAACCCATAGCTTTAGAGATTTATCCTAACCCTGCTTCAGATATTATTACCATCAGTTATTTAGATAAAAGAGGGATTGCAACTATTTATAATTCCACTGGTATTAGAGTCATGCAAAAAGAACTAGACGCAGGCCGTCATAAAAAAATTGACATCTCTTCGCTTGAAAATGGTATTTACTATATTATATTTGATGATTATATTACAAAAATCACTAATACAATCATTAAGATATGAGTTCTGACATTTCTTTATTAGGTGTAGGTTCTAGAGTTAAGCACCCCGCTTATGGCGAAGGTGTTGTTATTGGTTTAGACGTCGTAGCGTATAGCATTGTTTTTATGACTTATGGTAAGAAGCTCGTCGGAAAAGATTATGACAGTTGGGATGAGATTATTGAACATATCCCAGCAGAAAACAATTTGAGTTTTACAGAAGCAGAAAAATCTCTTAAAAGAATTTTGATGACCTACAATGGCCTTCAGAACACTGTGGAACTAGGTGACAAATGGGACAACGGCACAATGGTTCTTAAACCTGCTGACTCCTCATTGAAATCTAAAGAAATTCCAATAGATACTTTTTTCCATAAGATTGTTATGGTCAGAGACAGAATAAGAGTAATGGAGCAACGTATCAATAGCAGTAAATTATCTGACGAATCTAAAGTCAATCTACAACAATACATTACAAGAATCTACGGAAGTCTAACAAGTTTCAATGTACTTTTCAAATATAAAGAGGACAGTTTTAAAGGTGAAAAGAGTTAATCACCTATAGTATTTCTTTCTGAATGGGACTATTTTCTACTTTCTGAATGGGTTGAATAATCTACCTACCATCTCTACACCTGACATAAGGCTCTGGCCTTTGTCCATAGTTTCCTTAGTGTATAACACATTGATAGGATACTCATAAACACTGGACTTATTGATCTTAGCATTTTTTATGATTTCTATACAGAATTCAAAACCATTATAGGTAATCGTAAGGTTCTCAGCAAAACGTTTAGACATAACTTTCATTCCCGATTGCGAATCCGTAATAACCAGTCCCGTTATAAAGTAGTTAACAATATTACCTTCATAACTGGGTTCTAATATAGTTTCAATTCCTATATCTAAGGAGCCATAATTCTGATTAATCTCAACACTGAGTCTACTTTCGAGGATCTCAATAACCAGTTCTGATTCAC